>JAZLIY010000046.1:0-39566 GCA_045617645.1 Bacteroidaceae bacterium
TACTTCATCGAACGTCAGACAAATGCCTCAGCAGAATCGCTGAACTCAAAGATCAAATGCTTCCGAGCACAAGTGAAAGGAGTCAGAGACATACCATTCTTCATGTATCGTTTGGCAACAGTTTTGGGTTAGCATCCGTATCCCCTTCCCCACAGGGTTTGTCGGTTGCGCCCTAATCCGCACTCCCGCTTTTATGTGGATTTTCCAAAAATTATCCCATCTTTTTGCTTTTTTTGTATTTTCCGGCACCTCCGGCATCACCTATTTTAAGACCCTCTTCGCCTAGGGTGTTCAAAATCGCCTTTTTACCCGAGACCAGAAAGTCCGGTACGGACGACATAATATAGCATAGTGGCGTAAGCCCTATGTATCATGTTCAGCGGGTAGTCAAAGCCCCGTAGGTGGCGGCATAATTTCATATTCGCATCATTTTATAGACGAGATAAATTATATCGCACTTTCGGCACCATACTTTATTGATTCACTAATAGATAGTACTTGAGCACTATCCTAAAAATCTGTTGCACCTTCGATGTTAATTTTGAGCACCCTACCCTATGGGTAGGCGGACTTGCTGTGCTACCGGTTGCAATAGTAATCTATGATATTGAAAAACAGCAGGTCGGTAAATGCATTGTTGTCATCAACCCAGTAAGAGGTGTCTAAAAGTATCTTTCCCTTGCCAAACTCGATTTCGCCGTATGTGACAAGCAGGTTTGTCTCTTCGTTGAAATTAGGGTTGCGGCTGAACTGGTGGGCAAAATACAACCCGTATATATTCGTCGGGTGGTCGCTGCTGAATGGATAGAAGCCCTTCGGATTTCTGTTCGCTTCCCATGATCGTGTGCTGAGGATGCCCGATTTGTAGATTACCTGGTCGCCGCAGAATGTATCTATATACGAACTGCCGTTGCCGTTCCAGAACGAGGTCTGCACACCGCCCCATGCTTCTATAGGCTTGTTTATCAATCCGCTCTCCAGCAACGATGTGGTATCCTTCTCTCCTATCTGCATGATGAGGCTCGTACCCTGTTCTACAGCTGAGAGGACTGATGCCCATGCCGCCTTGTCGCTTCCCGTTCCAAGCAGTATGGCCGATGCTCCGGCCGGGGTTCCGGTCGTCCGGATGCCGGCCTGCTTCAGTGCCTTTTCCGCCTCTGGCCAGTTGATGACGGCAATACGGTGATTCCTGAACCTTTCGGATTGCGACGGTCTGTTCTGCAGCAGGACCTGCTCCTTGCCATCCGTCACGGCTTTTCCGTCCTTGTAAAGGGTTCCTTCTATGGTAATGTAGCCCGACAGCCACTCCTTTCCCGGCACAAGCTCATAACCCTTGGAAATGGCCTGCGCGTAGGTGTCCCCTCCGGTAACGTTCACCCTGATGCCGTGAATGGTTTTTACGAGGTTTCCGCCGCCATCCTTCACCTTTATGCCCAGTTCATATTCTCCAGCCTGCAGAATTGCCTCATTTATCAGGAATATGTTCAACCGTACAGTGTCCCCGGGATTGACATATTTCCCGTTAGTTCTCATGATGGCTATCTGCAGGGGGCGGTTCCAGTAGGACAGGTTCTCGCCGTATGAGTTCATGTTTCTGTTGTTGTCGAGCATCGCCGAAGACCACTCGTCGGGCATGTCCGGACCCGGAGTCCAGCCGTTGATGGCAAAGCCGTCTGAGAAGTCGCTCGTCATAATGACCTGCTCCAGACGCCCATTGGTGTAGTACTGTCCCTGACCCGCATATCGGGTGAGATCGTTCACGGATGTTATCGCTCCATCCTCAGTTCCCTTGATATTGCTCGTCCGGAAGATGTCGCGTGCCTTCTCTGCCAGAGATCTGTACATGCCAAGATCGTATCCGAGATTATTCCTTGCCCCTTGCTCGTATATCAGAGGATAGTTGAATGTGCCGGCATAGCATCGCACCTCACCCCAGTACGTTATGGCCGTAGAGTCGTTTGACGCATGCTCAATCTTGCCTGTAGATTTTAATGGGTCCAAATCGTTTTCGTCAAGAATGACTCCCGACTGCACCGTGTGGTGGTCATAGTAATCAGTCCTGACCTCATCGTCGTAAGGTCTGATATGCGCTATCCCGCCATGGGAGAAGCCTCCGTGATTGCCGCCGGATGAATTGACGATAAGGCGCGTGGAGTCCAGGCTGTTTATGATTCTCATCGCCTTCTCGCGTGTGTTTGTCCACGCGTTGTCCTCGTTGCTCAACGAGTAGATCAACAGCGAAGGGTGGTTCCTGTCACGCATGGCCAATCTCCTGACCCTTTCATACATCTGCGCCTTGGCAAAGCGACATGTGTCGATATTGCAATTAGGCTCTCCTCCGCTGTGAAAACCTCCCGGCTCCTGGTATATATAGACACCCATCGAATCGGCATTCTCGAACAACAGCCTGTCGCCGGCTCTCCTGTGAAAATTCAGGCTGTTATGCCCTATCGATTTTATCGCCTCGATATTCCGCCTGGCGGCACTGTCGGTGGGGAAGAGACCGTTGAATGCATATACACCCCAGTCTATGGCACTTCTCAGACGGATGCGTCTGCCGTTCAGATAGAAGTGGGTGCGCCCTTCCTTCTCCTTTACCTCAAAGACCCGGAAGCCGAACGTGCGGCTGAAACGGTCCTTACTATGCCTGGTCTTCAGGGTTACATCGCAAACATACAGGTTGGGATTGAATTCATCCCACAGCCTGGCTTCCGGAACCGTGATCTTGCGGCTTGCTATGTTGCCACCCCGTTGCAGCATCGCCACAAAGTCATTGTCGTACACAACCTTGCCGGTCTTCTTCTCGGTTATCTTTATGTTGTACGTGGCTTTTGTGTCCCTGTCCTCGTTGTTACGTATGTCGATATTGACCTTGATGTTATTGCCCCCTACAGGCCTCAGGTTCTCAACATATAGGTCCTCAATGAAACTCCGGTCCACGGCCGTAAGCGTCACATTGCCGCCGATGCCGGAGAAATCTTTCTCCGGAACGATATATTCACAGCCCCATTTTATCATGGGATAATCTTCCCAACCGCGATTGCCGCCGGCCGATGTTATCCTTAGGGCCAAGGTGTTCTTTCCGCCATAAGCCAGTTTGCCTGTGAGGGAGCATTTATAGGGAAGCAATCCTATAGCATCATATCCCACAAGTTCGTTGTTTACATATATTTCCACTCTGTGGTTGTATTTCTCGATCTCCAGGAATATCTCTTTCCCGTTCCATTTTTCCGGGATATCTACCGTTGTGAAGAACCAGCTTACTCCATGATAACTCCAGGTATGGTCGGTGCCGAACTGTTCCTCGATCGTTGTGGGCATGTCACATGGTTTCCCCTTATGGGTGAACAATTCGTCCCACCCGCATGTAGGGGCATTATTGGGGAGATCGGACAAGCAGAATTCCCCCGGCAGGTATAATTTGTCTTCCTGCCATTCCGCATCCTTGTCCATCCAGACCTTCCATGTGTCCAAACCAGTCAGTTCTATTTCGTTTCTTTTCGAATTCGGGCCCATGATGCAGGATGTCAGGGCGAACAGAAGTAATAAATTTTTTAATACCATGGATACCTATCAACTGATAATATAATAACAAGACATGGCAAAGATACAAATGAAATCTGAGAAACTCACGCCTTTCGATGGAATTTTTCCGATAATGGAGCAATCTGACTCCATGCTCTTCTCCGCGCCGTCCGGGAACTGACCGGGAGAATCCCTCAGGTTTCGTTCAGCAAAGACGGGAAGTCTTTTCTAACTTTCGGGTTTCATATCAGACGCGGAGGTGGATTTTATGTTTATATTGTTTGAAATGTTTGTTGTTTGTTTCGTTTGTTTGGGGTAGTTGCTTCCGATTTTAGAACTGGAAGTAGATGAAAGGCTGCATCTCTGCCGTGATGAACTGGTAGAGGACAAAGACTGTGAGCACAACGACAAGGAACATGGCGGGCAGAGGCATCCGGGCAAAACAGATACGGTAGCGCCGCTTGAAATTGGTGGGGAGCCAGTGAATGACCATTCCTGCCACGAAGAGGAGGAATACATTGTGGTAGGCCTTGCACACCGACCATACATTGACCGTCCAGGGGGAACCAATGGCATTGACCATAGAGGTGGCTATGCGCCAGGCGGTCTCGTTGGCAATGGCGGGATCCAGATTGGAACCGGAGCGGAAAAAGAGGCGCGTGAAGGTGATGAAGGTGAAAGTAACCAGGATGCTCCAAGCCCGGCCAGACAGTCCCAACCAGGCACTGAGGCAGATGAACGCCATAAAGAAAAGGAGAAGGTTCCACAAGGGGAAAGGATACCAGACGGTAAGCCCGTAGAGGAGCAGGGTAAGGGCCGTGGTGATGCCGATACGCACGGGGCGGCTCATGTCGCGCCAGAACTTATAGACGATCATCCCCAGGCCGTTCAGTCCGCCCCAGACCATGAAGTTACAGGAGGCTCCGTGCCATAGTCCGCCCAGCAACATGGTGATGATGCTGTTCAGGTTGGCATAGATATGACGGCGCTTCTCGGGATGGCGATAGGCCGTCCAGATGACCAGCAATGCCACGAGTACAACGACGGCGGCTATCCATACGCTGCCGCTGAGGATGAGGGCTGCCAGCGAGATGACCGTTATCCAGAAGAAGGTGCCGAAGGTAACATTGCGGTTACCGCCCAGGGGGATGTAGAGGTAGTTCTGCAACCACCGTGAGAGCGAGATGTGCCAGCGCTTCCAGAAATTGGAGCAGTTCTGCGCCTTGTAGGGGGAGTTGAAGTTCATTGGCAAGTGGAATCCCATGAGCAGGGAGAGTCCGATGGCAATGTCGGTATAGCCGGAGAAGTCGGCATACACTTGCAGGGAATAGACGAAGAGGGCCATCAGGTTCTCGAACCCGGAGAAGAAATGAGGATTGGCAAAGACGCGGTCGATGAAGTTGACGGCAAGGTAGTCGGAGAGGACGATCTTCTTCGTAAGTCCATTCAGAATCCAGAACACGGCCATACCGAACTCCATACGGCTGAGAAAATAGCGACGGTAGAGCTGGGGGATGAAATCGGAGGCTTTGATGATGGGACCTGCCACCAACTGGGGGAAGAAGGTAACGTAGAAACCGAAATCCAGAATGTTTCGGACAGGTTTGATAAGCCCCTTATAGACATCGGCGGTGTAGCTGATGACCTGGAAGGTATAGAAGGAGATGCCCACGGGCAGGATGATGCGATCAACGCTCCAAAACTGGCTCCTGGTAAGCAGGTTGCCGGCCCGGGCTGCAATATTGGTGACCTGGAAATGGGTGCCGAAGAGCTGGTTGATGACATCGGCAAAGAAATAGCTGTACTTGAAATAGCACAGGATGCTGAGGTCGATGAAGACGCTGAGCACGAGCAGGCTTTTGCGTTTCCACCGGCTGTCCTGGCGCAGGGCATAGATGCAGCGGGCTATAGTGTAATCGGTACAGGTGACCAGAATGAGCAGCCCTACGAACAGTCCGCTGGTCTTGTAATAGAACAACAGACTGACCAGAAAGAGGTAGGTGTTGCGTAGGATGCACTGGCGGCGATCCGGTGCAGATACGATGAGGGCAAAGCCCGTGAAGACAAGGGCGAAGAACACCCAGAACTGGAACTGGGTAAAGAGCAGGGGGCTGTTGGGGTCGAAGGAAAAAACCCTGCCCAGATAATCCAGAAACATCTGAACTACGTCCATCATGGCTTTTCCTCCTGTTGCTGACGAGTGGACAGATAATCCCGGACAAGGGCATTATACAACAGATCGCCACAAAGTTCGTACCCTGCCTGGGTAAAATGGATGTGATCGCGTTTCTGCAAGCCGTGCCGCACCCATGCCGACGAGGAGCCCATGCCTCCCATCAGGGCGAAGACATCGAAAACGGCGGCATCGTATTCCGTAGCCAGTTCCACCATGGCCTGCTGTACCTTGGCGGTATTGGTGTTGAACTGCCGTCTCTTTCCTCGTACATTGAACCAGCAGTCGTTGTTCGTGATGAACAGGAAACAACAATGGGGACTGACGGACAGAATCTGGCGCAGAAGCATACGGTAGTTCTCCTTGAAGACCTCGGGGTCGAAAGCACGGGGCAGGACATTGGCATCGTTGATACCGATACCCAGAACGACGAGGTCGGGTTGCACCAGCGTAAGCTCTTCCTGGAAGCGTGTACAGCGCAACCACGAAGGGACTGCCGCCCCGTTGATGCCGGATTCCGTATAGGTGAGGCCGTCGCGGTTGGCATACGGCAGGAGGCCACGGACGGTGAAGGACACGCTGTCGTGCCCCAGCCCACGGAAGGCCACCGTGCAGATGCTGTCGGACAGAGGGAGGTCGAAAAGATAACCGGGGGTACCGTCGGAAGGAAGGGGCATAAGGGTGTCACCGGCGCACACAAGCAACGGGGTGACATCCGGAGATGAGGCTTCGCCCAACAAACGAAGGTGGTCGGGCGACCACCGGCGGATATCGTCCATGTTCAGGGTTAGGGTGGCCAGGGTGTCGTAGGTGACAGCCAGGGCTCCACTCAGACCCAACGATGCCGTGGAATCGCACTTGACACAACGCATTCCCTGCCATTCGCCCTGAAAACGGAAACGATAATTGACCGGGGCATTGGTACGGATGGCGCGGAAGGGGAACAGAAGCCCTCTGTCACCCACCTGAAAACCACCCAGACTGTCCATATCGGTGCGTACACGATGAGAGAAATAGCCTGCCTGGACATGACTGCCGCCAATATGAAGGATGCGCACCCGACCCCGTTGCTCATTCAGCAGCGTGTCCAAACGGGAATAGAACGGCAGGAAACGGGCGTGAGAACCTGGGAACAGCAGGGAGTCCCCACCTCCGTCGGTATGCAGACAAGGATAGTCGGCAATCTCTGCCAGACGGGGAGCCTGCCCCAAACTTGCCGAAGAGAGCGTTTCTGCGTATGTCTTCACGACAGAAAGGCAACACAGGAGGAGCATTGCCAACAGCCTGCGACAAACGGCTATTTTTACTATGAATTGAGTACTATGCATTATGAATTGTCAACAGTGGTGCTATCGGGCGTTTCCTCGGCATCCAACCCATAGCGGAAACGATAATAGTTGTAATAAAGTTCAAAAGCCCCATAAAGCATCTTACTGACATGCTTGGCTCCAAGGGGCGTGAAATGGATATAGTCTTCGCCGGCCAAGGGGGGATCGGACTCCACCCATCGTACCATGGAACCGTATCCGCCCATTGCATGGTACATGTCCCAAAAGGCCACGCCACTGTCCAGGGCGGCCTGACGAAGAGAATCGACAACCATCGGCAATTGGGGGTAGGTCTTCATCTCTCCCTCTATGTCCGTACCCATATCGGACGGTCCCACGAAAACAATACGGGCATTGGGGGCCATGCGCTTAAACAGGGCTATCTGGCTCTCCAACTGTTTCTTGTAGGTGGAGCAATTGTCGCGTCCCTTCAGATAGGGGACTGAGTTCCCCCCATATTGCAACAGAATGAGCACTACGTTCTGTTGGTGAAAGAACGGTGCGAGAGAACGGGAATCGATACTGGAAAACAAGGTTCCGGATGCACCACGCATGGCGATGTTGTCCATCGAGACGCCCGTGGTCCCCTCGGCCATTATCCCAAACACATCCATCCGTCCCCGGGCCGTAATGGTGGCTTTCCCAACGCTACGGGGCAGCACAGCACTGAATATGCGGAGACTCTCGGAACCGCTGAGGGGACAGGTCATCTCCTGCTCCAACGTATCGTAGGAAACGGTGAACTCGCCCTCGCCCATCATGGCAATGCTGACCTTGCGGAACGAACGGCAATGGGGATAGACGGAACCGCCCGTGGCCTGGATGGTAAAGGTGGCCATACTGTCAACCGTTGCCACCTGGGCCAATGGGCCATACCGTTTATGATCGGCATGGAAATCAGCTGAGCCGAAATACATATAATGATCCAGTTCGGGCGAGGTGGTGACCCGGCCCGTGGCGCTTCCAAGGGTCTGGACTGCCGGCAGGAGTCCGGGACCAGTCCCACCAAAAAGGTCCTGGAATTTCTCCCTCAGTACACCCGTTATACGGTCGCCTTCCAACTGGGAGTCACCGTAATGCATGATGCGCACTGGCTTTTCGTGGGCGGTCTCCAACGCTTCGAAGACGGGATCCAGATAGGTCAGGTCGTCATCGGGCATATAAAAACGTGTGGGACTCTTGCTGCAAAAGGCCACAAACTGGGAATCCTTGGCGGCTTTCAGTTCCGCCATACGCAAATCCACCAATTCCTCCGGCGTAAGCGTATCGGCTTGTATCTCCACCTCCTCTACGAGGGTGTCGGTTTCTGCCTCCTCGCCTATGACATCCTGAACAGAGGGAAACTCAGCCTGCACATTTCCCACCTGCACTCCGTCGCGAGGATAGAAATGTGCCAACAAAGCCAATGCGGCCATGATGCAGAAAATAAAAGCAACTATCTTGTAGGCTTTCATTCGGCAGAGATATCTTTCAAGGAAGCGTCAGCGAATGTGTTATTTCTTGCCAACAAAGATGGACTGGGGTACTTCACCGGTCCAACAAAGGGGCTGGGGTGCTCCGAAAAGACGGAGTACGGTAGAAGCCGTATTTACCGTATTGTTGGGCTCGGTTATCTCGAAACCACATTTGATTCCAGGGCCGGCAATGACCCAGGGAACGATCATCTCTGCCTCGGTTATGCCACCATGACCGCTACCTACCCCTCCGTGGTCGGAAATGAACATCAGATGGGAATCCTCGTAGAGGCCCTCCGCTTTGAGCTTGGCCACAACTCTGCCCACTTCGGCATCGGACTCTTCGATGGACTGGATGTATTCGGGAGACATCCATTGGTGCACGTGCCCCACGTGATCGGTATGAACATTATAAAGGAATACGAACATAGGAGCCTGGCGGTTGGCACAGATGAAGTCCATCGCTTTGTCGCAAAGTTTTGCGTACTCTTCGTCCTTGGCATCTACCAGCTCGTCTATGTATTTCTTGTTGTAGGGCCCTGAAAGAGGCAACCAATTATAGAAAAAGGCGGTCTTGATGCCTGGAACATTCTCCTTAAGGACTTGGAAAACGGAAGGGAAATAGCCCTCATCATCCCTTACTACAGCCGGAATACCATATTTGTCGACATGCCAGCCGTTGTCGGTGACTCCGTGAACTTCCGGACCGGCTCCCAAAAGATGGCTGGTATAGTTGGGCAAGGTAACGGAGGGCATCACATCACGTGTGGCGAAAGATGCAGAACCGTTGGCCACCAGTTCATCCAGATTGGGCGTGCGGGCACTCTTGAAGGCATCCACACGGATACCGTCGAAGGTAAAGATAATGACCCTCTTGGCTGTTTTCAACTTTTTCGCCTTACCGGCAATGGCTGGGTTGGGGATGGCAGTAGCACCGATGGTCAGACCGGCGGCAATGCTTGTCTTGATAAAGTTTCTTCTTGACAGTGACATGATGTTGTGTTTTATAGGGTTAGTTATTTCTTCCAGATGAAGCGGTAATTGAAACGGCGGTTCGGAGCCGTATCACCATCCGTGCAAAGGGATATGACATCTTTCAAATCGGCCGGATTGTCGGCCCACTTGAAATCAAAGGATATTTCAGCATCACCCTTCACCTCCAGCCATTTTCGGGGAACGGCCAATTCCAGCTGATGCCCTTCTACTGCTATTGGCACGCACCAGCCACCGTTGGCGACCCAACGTCTGGTCACCTGGTCGTATTTCATCATAAGACTACGGTTGCCCTGCACGGACTTGTTGATAAGGAAATCGTACCCGCACCATCCCGTAGAGGGGTCTTGGTCGATGTCTATGAAGAGTAACATCCAGTTGGGATCTGTTGACGGTGTGAGGGCATTTGATGTTTCGACATAGAAATAGACATTCTTGTTGTCTACAGCCACCTTGGAATGAACGATGTCGTTGCGACCACTGGCGTTCGTGTAATGCAAATCGCCATAGCCGTTATGGTCGCGATGGATAATGTCATTGTGGGTGTCGCGATACTCCACGGCCACTTGCTCCCATTCGGCATATTGTCCATCCACTTTGATTTTCTTCAAACCTTCGTTTACCGGAATTTCCCGTACACCCTTGTAACGACGTATGTTCTGCACCATCTGCATATAGTAATTATCCGTGTAACCATCCTTCATCGGCGCAATCGTGCGGTTAAATTCGGCATTGTACTGGTCTACGAAATAGAACGGATTGTCATCCCGATTCATAAAGGACATATGGAAGTCAACTTGACCAGAAGGATCCTTTCCGTTCTTGTATTTTCCGGCAGTCCACTCATTCCAGTCGTTCAGATAAATGAAATCGGGATCTACTTGTAAAGCCTCATCCCAACGGTCCTGGAAATAGATACCATACTGTACGGGATTCTCCTTTATTTCATCCAGATACGGCACATAAGCCTTTTCTGGCATATCCTTTTCGTTCAACTCCGGTTCCTGAGTGTTTACCCGCCAACTCTTTCCCACCATGGACATAGGGTGCTGAGCCGGAGTTACGGAAAATTCTTCCATCCGACCTTGATGCTGGCTGGTACGTTCCTGTGGCGTAAGTGAGGATACCCTGTCATCGTTCATCTGCTGACCGAACGTCCATTTATCCTCTTCTCCGATATAAGGCTTGCCTCCCCAGTCATAATAGCCCCACCACATATTTCTAAGCGTAAAGAAATCCTTCACCTCCTGAGAATAATCCGCACCTTGCTCTCCGCCATTGGGATTAGCATCCAACGATGGGGTGGCATTGTAGAGCAACAGAGGCTTGCCGTCCCAATAGAACCACAAGTCCTGATACTGAGGGTTCTTGTAGTATCGTTCGTAGAGATTCTGTACCACAGTCACCACACGACCATTGAATGCCCAGAAACAGAACTGCGGAACCTTGTTCCCCTCTTTTTTCATCTGATCCATCGTGCGGAATATCACGTCCCACTCGTCCCAGTACAGGACTGCGTTCGTAACATCCAGGATAATCAGGTCAACCCCTGCATCTGCCAACATAGACATGTCGTGCCGGATGACATAGTCGTCCTGGCTAAGAAAATAGCCATACTCCGGTTCACCCCAATGATAAGAAAACCCCGTCCAGGCAGGACTCTTGTCGTTGCGAGAAGCGCCTGGATCCCGGTCCAGTACTTTCGTAACATCGCATTTATAGGGTTCCCCATTATGCAAGCCCTGTGTGTGCCATGTTACATAGAAGATACCCACCGTCCTCCTTTTACCATCGGTCTTCCGAGGTACATCGGCACTTGTAGGAGCAACACGTCCTATGCCGTCCGTTGCGACCCAGGTATCAGGGAACAAATCTTCGTAATCACTATCGCTCGTCTGTGCCTGACCGGATAAAGTCAGCAGACCAAGAATAAGTGCCATCAGTCTCTTCATACAGATTTCTCCAAATGATTAGCTTTCTATCGACCGGCCGGCACGTTTTCTCTCCAAATGATCCAGGATTGTCTTACGCATACGCATATTCTTTGGCGTAACTTCCACGTATTCATCTTCCTTTATGTATTCCAACGCTTCCTCCAAAGAGAAAATGGTTGCAGGAACGATACGGGCTTTCTCATCGGAGCCGCTGGCTCGCATATTGGTCAATTGCTTTGCCTTGGTTACGTTTATCACCAAATCATTCTCGTGAACATGCTCACCTACCACCTGGCCGGCATAGACCTGTTCCTGTGGCTCAATAAAGAACTTACCACGATCTTGCAAATTATTGATACTATAAGCAAAGGCCGTACCCGTTTCCAGACTGATCATACTGCCGCTCGTACGACGGCTGATTTCGCCCTTGAAAGGTTGATATTCCTTGTAACGATGCGCCATGATGGCCTCGCCTTGACTGGCAGTAAGCACATTCGTACGGAGACCGATAATACCACGGCTGGGAATCAGAAATTCAATGTTCACGCGATCGCCCTGACTCTCCATACTGGTCATCTCGCCCTTTCGGCGTGTTACCATATCAATCATTTTGCTGGAAAATTCCTCTGGTACATTGATAGTCAGTTCTTCAATGGGCTCACATTTTACCCCATCGATCTCTTTGTAGATAACCTGTGGCTGTCCGACTTGCAGTTCATATCCTTCACGACGCATCGTCTCAATGAGCACACTCAGGTGAAGAACGCCTCTTCCACTTACGATCCAACGATCTGTATATCCTTCGGCCAGTTCCACTCGCAAAGCCAGATTCTTCTCAAGTTCCTTCTGCAAACGGTCATTGATATGGCGGCTGGTACAATATTTGCCTTCCTTGCCGAAGAAGGGACTGTCATTGATGGTGAACAGCATACTCATGGTCGGTTCATCGATACTGATAGGAGGTAATGCTTCGGGGTTCTCATAGTCGCAAATGGTATCGCCAATCTCGAAATTCTCCAATCCAACAATCGCACAGATATCACCACTACTTACGGAATGTGTCTTCTGACGCCCCATACCAGTGAACGTATGCAGTTCCTTGATCTTTGTTTTCTCTTTCGAACCATCTCGGTGAATAATCGTTATATTCATCCCCTCGTTGAGCGTTCCGCGATGTACACGTCCCACGGCAATTCGTCCGGTATAGTTCGAATAGTCCAGACTCGTGATAAGCATCTGAGGCGTCCCTTCCAGCTGTTCCGGCGACGGGATGTTTTCCAATATGACATCCAACAGATACGTAATGTCTTCTGTCGGAGTTTGCCAGTCGGCACCCATCCACCCATTCTTGGCAGAGCCATAGATAACAGGAAAGTCCAACTGATCCTCAGTGGCATCCAAATCGCACATCAAATCAAACACCATTTCATATACCTCTTCAGGACGGCAGTTCGGTTTGTCCACCTTGTTTATGACAACGACTGGCTTCAATCCAATCTGCAGGGCCTTTTGCAGTACGAAGCGTGTCTGAGGCATGGGGCCTTCAAAGGCATCAACCAAAAGAATACAGCCATCGGCCATATTCAACACACGCTCTACTTCACCGCCAAAGTCAGAGTGACCCGGCGTATCTATAATGTTTATCTTTGTGTCTTTGTAATTTATGGAAACATTTTTGCTCAGAATGGTTATTCCGCGCTCACGTTCCAGTTCGTTGTTATCCAACATCAATTCTCCCGTCTGTTGATTCTCGCGGAACAAATTTCCGGCAAGAAGCATCTTGTCCACCAAGGTCGTTTTACCATGGTCAACATGGGCAATAATGGCAATGTTTCTAAGATTTTGCATACTTTTTTATTATTCGGCGCACAAAGATAGCTAAATTAATTTATAATGCCATAATGCAAATGCATTAATGTGATCAACGAACAGCCCTCTCCGTCCTTTTTTCTACATGAAATTTATGAATTATGAATTAAGGTGGCCAACAAGAGCTTCCCTGGCCATTGTCAGAAATATGATTGTCAAGAAAAATCTTAATTCTAAGAAAGGGCATATCGAGCAAAAACTACGAGGAAACGCACCATTTTTTTGATAATAATCAAAGAAAAACAGGTATTTTGATAAAAAAACAGCAAAAATCCTTTCAAGTTACCGAAAAATGCACTACTTTTGCAGCAAGTTTTTCATGGTATTAGATTTAAGGTTAATGATTGGAAGTAGGTTGTCGGGAGACAACCTCTTCTTTTTTTATATCACAAGCCCGATTATAAGCCGAACACAGACTTAATTTGAATGAGACTTTGAACTTTCGTGAAAAAACTATATTTTTGTGCTGAAAATACAATCAGAGAACGATATGAGGAAAATAATCGGAATGGGCGAAACGATTTTGGATATTCTGTTTCAGGACGACAAGCCCGTAGCCGCCGTACACGGTGGGAGTAGTTTCAACAGCATTATCAGTGTGGGACGTGCCGGACTGCCCTGTACGTTCTTGGGATATACAGGTGGCGACATCGTAGGAAACAAAATGCTGAAATTCATGCAAAAAAATGGAGTGAGCACGGAATATATGATGATTCGTCCCACACAAAAAAGTGCCCTGAGCCTGGCTTTCCTAGACAAGAACGGTGATGCAGACTACATGTTTTACAAAGATATACCCCAAATAGACGGTGAATGGAAACGTCCCAATATTGAAAAAAACGATGTTATGATATTCGGATCCTATTATGCCATCTGTCAAGGGATGAGGTCCCAAGTAGAAGAAATGCTTTGCCGGATGGAACAAGAGAACGGCATTGTATATTACGACCTGAATTTCCGACGTTCTCACCTAAATGAACTGGATTCCTTGTTCCCCACCATCCATGCCAACTTCCAGAAAAGTACTATAGTAAGAGGTAGTGCCGATGATTTCGACATCATGTTTGGTTCGCGTGATGCACAAGAGATTTACCGTCAGCATATCAGTCCATATTGCCCTCTTTTCATCTGTACATCCGGAGGCGGCAAGATTACCGTTTGTACGCCACAGGATACCTACGACTTTCAGACACCTAAAATCGAATCTGTCGTCAGTACGGTGGGAGCTGGAGACAATTTCAACGCTGGGTTCTGCTGTTCTCTCCTACGATACGGCATCCGAAGGGAAGACCTATCCTCCCTGGATCGGAACGGATGGTTGCCATTGATAGAGGGTGCTAGTGCTTTTGCCGGCAACGTGTGCCAAAGTACCGATAATTACATCTCAACTTCATTCGGACAAGAATACAGGAAATATCTCTAAATTACATACGACATTCCAATTATATGAAATACATCAGTTTTTGCTTTCTCATCGTCACTCTTTTGACAAACATCTCGTGCACGAAACGGACTTACACCAATCCACTACGCACGAGTAGTAATAATTTGCTTTATGTGGCAGACCCTTGTGTCTACCAAGTAGATGGCACCTATTATTTATCGTGCTCTGCCGATGAGGGCTTTACATACTATACCAGTCGGGATTTGGTCACGTGGGATTCATGCGGAATGCTTTACCGCATTCCTGACAACGATTCTATCCGTACTTGTCTGTGGGCAAGTGAAGTATGTGCTCATAACGGCAAGTTTTATCTGACATATAGCGGCTATGACCCACGATGTGATAAGTTGGTCATTTGTCTGGCAGTCAGCGACTCACCAACAGGACCTTTCACACCGGCCTATACTCCATGGATCGAACAGGAAGAAAGTCACTCTATCGATGCCCATATTTTCTTTGATACCGACAACACCCCATACGTCTATTTCAGCGACAATGGTTCAAGAAACGAGTTTACAGAAGGTTATGGGGGGCTCCGAATGGCACGTCTGAAAGCTGATATGAGCGGCATCGAAGGTCCTATCCTGCATGTGAATGATGAAATGCAAGAATGGGAGAAACGTAGTTTTGAACGTCATCTATCATGCAACGAGGGTGCTACCGTATTCCTGCACAACGGAACATACTATATGACCTATTCTGCCAATGAAACGCACCTGGGAGACTATGCCGTAGGGGTACAAACAGCCCCCACGCCATTAGGGCCATGGAAAAAGGAAGATTACAATCCCATCATGCAAACCAGCTACGACCGGCCAGAGCGTTCCGAAGGTGGGTTGCCTATCGTGTCCTCTCCTGGACATAACGGCTTTGTTATAGGACCTAACGGGAAAAATATGTACCTCATTTACCATCGTCATGCACCACGTGTCTCAGGATATCCGTCCAACGACCGAGTCACCTGCCTTGACCGGATGTGGATAGACGAGGATGGGCGCGTTCATACGAGTGGTCCTTCTACTGAGCCGCAGGACTTTCCAGAGTAATTTTACTACATCTCAAAAGAGCATGACGCCCGTCTTTCAGGGTGGTTGCAAACAGATAAACATCACCTCCTTCTTGCAGACGCAACCGCTTGCGGAGTTCTGCCACCGTGGACGGAAAATTTCGAAGAGTGAGATTCGCCTGCTTGAGGTCTCCAATGAGGCTTTTCAGTTCCGTTTTCCCGAATCCGGAAAAGCCGTCCAATTGGAAAATTCTGCCTGGAAAGTCTTTTTCGCAAATGTCACTAGTAAAAAGGTGGCTGTATGGATGTAATTTTTTTACCTTATATATGTTGCATAATGCATCTTGCACTCCGGCCTTTAGGATGGATACATTCGGCTCATATAAATAGCCCTGTGGCAATTCCGATAATTCCGGGTCAAAACCACATCCCTCACATTGGAAATATTGTTCGTGCTTTCCCAGATTCATACAATGATAGGCAATGTGATCACAGGAATTCGGTTGCAGAACCAGTAACAGTTCCTTGCATTCGTCATTCAAACTGACGATGTGTACCTCCCTCACATCGGGTAGCTCCCTCACAGCCTGTGTAATGTCCAACATGGGAGACAGTTTCAACAACAATAAATCCGTATGCGACATCAGTTGCGGTACAAATTGTCGAATATCGGGGGTACAATCCTGAAGTGCCACGGTCTTGTGTCCTGTCACATCACGTCTGGCCGGATCCATGAAAACGAGGTTTGTCATCGGCATATCCTTGATATACTCCGTACAATCCGACTGGACGACATGCGCATCACCAAGTCCCATCAGAGGCATATTATGCCGAGCCATCCGGCATAAGACCTCCTGTTTCTCCACATAGGTAGCCTCACGGAATTCCTTTGCCAAATAACTGAAATCTATGCCGAAGCCACCCGTCAGGTCCACCATTGACACGCGTTTGTCTTCGGACAGGATACGACAAACCAACTGTTGTTTGTATCGTGCCGTTTCCTCGCTGCTGCATTGCTCCATAGACAAGCGAGGAGGATAAAGTACCCCCTCCGTTTCACTCCACATCGGCAATTTTCGCCTTGCCGTCTGCCATCCTTCAATCTGCTGCAGACAGAACTTCATATCCACCCCCTCGGGTGATTTAAACAACGCCAACCGTTGCACATTCTCCGTACGGTATCGGTGTATGAATTCCTCGTTGGTCATTTTATCACTTTGTAGTGCGCTTTTGCCTCAGAGCGGGTAATGAAGTTAAAATGCCACCACTCCGTTTTCAACGGCTTATATCCGGCCTGCTGCATTACGTTGCGTAGCAACTCCCTGTTTTTTTTTGCCTCTGCACTGATGATATGCCGACTAACCAATTGCTTCTCGTTATCAATATGTGCATAGGCTCCCATATAATCTATCTTCGTTCCCATGTCCAGCGTGTCACCTGTCGCCTCATCGCAAAGTGTCAGATCCACGGCCATCCCATAGTTATGAAGCCCTCCTCCGTTATTGGGATTGCTCACATAGATACTCTGGTTCGTACCGGCTACAACATTCCACATCACCTGCTGGATGCTCATGGGACGTGCGGCATCATAGACACGCAGACAAAGGTCGGGTCGAAGCCCTTTCAGTATCTTCTGAGCTTTCACTAAAGCCTCTGCTGCCATAGGATGTAAATACGCCTCCTTTAAATCCTTGTATAAAACCTTGCCCGTAAAATTATCCGCACGACTATACATCAAGTCCACCTGAATGGTGGAATCCAACTCCGTGATGTTCACAAATCCTTGCGTCTCCATGTCCTGAGCCGTAGCACTTTTCTGGGCAAAGGACATCATAGGCACCAACAAACATATACCAAGAAAACTCTTTCGCATCTTATTCTTTTCTTTTTTCGTGTAAGTACGGCTACAAAGGTAATGCATTTCGAGCGAACGGCAACGAAAACGTCGAAAAATATTATTATATTTACCTATATATAAATATAGAAGAAACAAAAAGGCGCGTCCCGGATTTGGACGCGCCTTCCATATTATAACTCTTCGTTTTTTACTTTACACGATAACGAACCTCCTTTGTGCGGAACTTCTTAACGGTGTTCTTATCCTTTACATCCTTCAGACCGCTAGCCTTGATGATAGAAACACGGTTCTTGTCGTTCTCTGCGAAGGGCTGAACGGTGTCACCAAAGTACTCAGCTGTGATGATAGAGGGATCTACACCAGCATCAACGAGAGCCTTAACAGCCTTCTCGGAACGCTGCTGAGAATAACCCATGTTGATCTTGGGGTTACCAGTCTGTACGTCAGCATAAGACTTAATGGAAACCTTGCACTCGCGGTGATCCTTCAGGAAAGCACCGATAGCTGCCAACTGAGCATCGGGATCGTTGAAGTCACTCTCGCGGATCTTGTAGAATACGTTCCAAGTGATGGTGCCGTCCTCTACACGGGGAGAATAGGCGATGTCATCGTACCAGATGGTATCAACGCGAGTTTCCCACTTCTCCTCGGGAGCAGGCTTTTTCTTGTAGCCAAACTTAACGGCAAGACCGACCTGAGCTGTCAGCTGCCAGTCATCCCTGCGGTTTGTCTTGCTGTTGAAACGGTCACTCAAACTATTAGCATCTACTTCCAGGTTCAAGCTGAAGTGCTTTGACAGATTCCAATCCACCATGGCACCTACACGTGCGTTGTGGCTGAAACGATTCTTTTCCCATGCCATAGGCAACTGAGTCTTCATGGCAAAAGCATCATCATTGTCCCAAGCATAGTTGAGTCCGACACCACCTATCAAGTACAGGTTTACAGGATAATAGTCCTTCTGGCCGAACAAGGTTACCAGATTGACCATCAGGTCCAGGTCGGAAGTCAGGTATTTGTAATCGTACTTGAAATCACTCATACCGTCCTTATAACCACCCTTGTTCTGATATCCGTTGAAGTGCAGACGAGCACCTACGACAGGAGTGAAGAAACTACCGAAACTGAAACTGTAAGTCGGAGTAATCAGCTTCAAGTTGTCATAATTTGTAAAAGTGGTCTGTGCACCGCCCTGAAGTCCGAAGAACATATAAGGAGCGGGTTTGTAATCACGGCTGTCGTCATCCTGAGCAGAAACAGCTGTAGAAACACCAAATGCCAATGCGGCAACAGCGAAAATGTTTTTTAATCTCATCATACTATTTTAACTTTTATTTTGCTAATTCACGTACTTCTTTTGTGCGGAACTTCTTAACGGTGGTCCTGTCTTTTACATCCTTCAGGCCGGTAGCCTTGATGATAGAAACACGGTTCTTGTCGTTCTCTGCGAAAGGTTGGATGGTGTCACCGAAATATTCGGCTGTGATGATAGAGGGATCTACACCAGCATCAACGAGAGCCTTAACGGCTTTCTCGGAACGCTGCTGAGAATAACCCATGTTAATCTTGGGGTTACCGGTCTGTACGTCAGCGTAAGACTTGATGGAAACCTTGCACTCGCGGTGATCCTTCAGGAAAGCACCGATAGCTGCCAACTGAGCATCGGGATCGTTGAAGTCACTCTCGCGGATCTTGTAGAATACGTTCCAAGTGATGGTACCGTCTTCTACACGGGGAGTATAGGCGATGTCATCGTACCAGATGGTATCGACGCGAGTGATGTACTGAGGCTCCTCTACGGGCTTTTTCTTATATCCAAACTTGAAGTTCAAACCAACCAGACCTACGAACTGCCAGTTGTCTGTAATGAATTTCTGGTTGTTGCCAGGTGCTATACCGTTCAGATCACCCTCGATGTTCAGGCTGAGAAGCTTGTTCAGAGGAATATCCAAAGCCAGACCTACACGTCCATTGAATGCCCAACGCTTGTCGTTGCCGGCATAAAGAAGGTCTGCAGGGGGAGTTCCGGCAGCCAACTCCATAGCTTCACTATTGTGCCAAGCGTAATTTGCGCCGAGGCCCATGATATAGATCAAGTTTACGGGATAGCTGTCTTTCTTACCGAAAAGAGTACACAGGTTAACCAATACATCTGCACTTGTCGTCAAGTAGTTATAGTTGAAATGTGCGTCCTCGATACCAGAAATATAACCGGCACCAGCCTTGTCCCAAATTCCATTGAAATGCAGACGTGCACCCACTACATTGTTGAAATATCCGCCAAAACTGAGAGCGGCAGTAGGAGTAAATGTCTTCCAGTTGTTGAACTCTGGATTAAACGTGTCCTGAACACCACCTTGAACGCCTACGAACATGTAAGGATAGGGCTCGTAATCTTTCTTGTTCTCCTGCGCGTTGGCAATGACAGAAACGCACATTGTGACCAGCAGGACGGCAAACAGTTTTTTAAACTTCATCATAGCCTTTTTGTGTTTGAGATTTAAAATTTAGATAAACTTGTGCAAAAGTAACATTTTTTATACTTTCATCAAAAGATTTCTACGTTTTTTATCAAATCAGCCTTCAAATTCCGACTTTTTATGCATTAATAAGGTGGAAATGTCGTGCAAACTTATTAATTTTGTCACCTATACATCACAAAAACACAGAAAAAAATGGCAGAACTTATTATCCAGCCGATAAAAACGGAAAGGGAACTGCGGAAATTCATCCGTTTCAGTTACGAGCTTTACAAGGACTGTGAATATGCCGTACCAGATTTCCTGGAAGACACATTGGACACCTTCAATCCCAAGAAAAATCCCGCATATAAATTTTGCGAATCACAATGTTTTTTGGCTTACCGCGAGGGGAAGATCGTGGGGCGAATAGCCGCCATCATCAACAATAAAGCCAACAAGGCATGGAACACCCATGAGGTGCGTTTCGGATGGATTGATTTCATCGACGACACGGAGGTGAGTGCCGCATTGCTTCGTGCAGTAGAAGAATGGGGACGCGAACGCGGAATGAATAAGATTGTCGGTCCCCTAGGCTTTACGGACATGGATCTGGAAGGTATGCTGACCGATGGCTACGACCAGCTCAGCACGATGAATAGTATCTACAACTACCCCTACTACAACGACCACATGCAGAAGATGGGCTACCAGAAAGAAGTGGGATGGGTAGAACGCAAGGTGTTCATACCCAAGAACGGGCATGAGGCCAACCAGCAGAAATATTTCAAAGTGGCTGAACTGGTAGAAAAACGTTATGGATTCCATGTACGCAAATTTTCCAGCAAGGACGAAATCCGCAAAAACGGCTATATTCCCAAGGTCCTGAATGTAGTGAACCGTGCCTACGCCCATCTGTACGGATACAGCGAAATGGATGACGAACAAATGCAGACATACGCAAAGCAATATCTGGCCTATCTGGACAAGCGCTACCTGTCTGTCGTGGAAACGGCAGATGGTGAGGTCATCGGCATGGGTATCTGCATCACCAGCCTGTCGCGAGCCATCCAAAAAGCCCACGCCAAGCTGTTCCCCTTCGGATGGTACCACATGGCCAAAGCCCTCTGGTTCGACAAGCATCCCCGTGTACTGGACTTGCTTCTGGTGGGTGTCTTGCCCGAGTATCAGGACAAGGGTGCCAACGCTCTGATTTTTGCAAGCATCATCCCCGAGGCCATGAAGGACGGGTATGAATGGGCAGAAACGCATCATCAACTGGAAGATAACGACAAGAGCCAGTCGCAATGGAAAAATTTGGATTGCATTATCCACAAGAAGAGACAGGCGTATAGCAAAAACCTGTAAACAACATTTTTATGGCAGAAGAAATAGAAGAAAAGAACGTTCAGGCAGAATACATTGAAGACAACATCCGGCATTTGTCGGATATGGAGCACGTACGTACCCGTCCCGGCATGTATATCGGGCGACTTGGCGACGGTTCCCAGTCAGAAGACGGCATTTACGTCCTGTTGAAGGAGGTCATCGACAACAGTATCGATGAGTTCAAGATGAATGCCGGAAAACGCATCGAGGTAAACGTTGAGGACAACCTGCGTGTGTCCATTCGCGACTACGGCCGTGGAATCCCTTTGGGCAAACTGGTGGAAGCCGTCAGCATGCTGAACACGGGCGGAAAATACGACTCCAAAGCCTTCAAGAAAAGTGTCGGCCTGAATGGTGTCGGCCTGAAAGCCGTAAACGCCCTGAGTTCCCATTTCGAGGCACACAGTTTCCGCGACGGTCAAGTCCGTCGCACCACCTTTGAACGTGGAATTTTGCAGAGTGACACCACAGAAGACACACAGGACGAGAACGGCACCTACATCTATTTCGAGCCAGACGGCACACTTTTCAAGCATTATCTGTTCCGCGACGAATTCATTGAAACGATGCTCCGGAACTATACGTACCTGAACACGGGACTTACCATCATGTTCAACGGCAGACGCATCATGAGCCGCGAAGGGCTCAGCGACCTGCTGAACGACCGAATGACCAGCACCCGCAAATACGAGATTGTGCACATGCACGGTGAGGACATAGAAATTGCCTTCACCCATACCGACCAGAACGGAGAAGAATATTACAGTTTCGTCAACGGGCAGCATACCACTTTGGGGGGAACCCATCAGGCAGCCTTCAAGAAATACATTGCCGAAGTCATCAAGGACTACAGCGGAAAGAACTACGATTACGGAGACATTCGCAACGGCATCGTGGCAGCCATCAGCATCAACATTCAGGAACCGCTATTCGAAAGTCAGACAAAGGTGAAGCTTGGCTCTCTGGCCACCGCTCCGGAAGGTGGTGTGAGCATTGACAAGTTCATCGGAGACTTTGTAAAGGAACAGGTGGACAACTACTTGCACAAAAATACGGATGTGGCCGACATCATCCTGCAGAAAGTTCAGGAGAGCGAACGTATCCGCAAGGAAATGGCAGGAGTGGCAAAAATAGCCCGTGAACGTTCCAAAAAGGCCAATCTCCACAACCGTAAACTGCGCGACTGCCATGTGCATCTGACCGATCCCAAAGGCGACCAGCAGGAAGAGTCATGCATCTTCATTACCGAGGGTGATTCCGCCAGCGGAAGCATCACGAAAAGTCGCGATGTGAACACACAGGCCGTATTCAGTTTGCGCGGAAAGCCCCTGAACTGTTTCGGCATGACGAAGAAAGTGGTGTACGAAAACGAAGAGTTCAACCTGTTGCAGGCAGCCCTCAACATCGAAGACGGATTGGACGGATTACGCTACAACAAAGTCATTGTGGCCACCGATGCCGACGTGGACGGCATGCACATACGACTGCTCATGATCACCTTCTTCCTCCAGTTCTTCCCGGAACTTGTCAAGAAGGGGCATGTCTATATCCTTCAGACACCCTTGTTCCGTGTCCGCGGCCGCAAATCCAAGATAGGGAAAACAAAACTGAAACAGCTGGAAGAAGCCGTAAACGAAACGGACAAGAAGCACAACCGCCACATCAGCGCGACCAATGATTTCATCACCCAATACTGTTACAGCGAGGAAGAGCGTGTCCAGGCCATAGAAGATCTTGGGCCCGACCCGGAAATCACGCGATTCAAAGGTCTGGGTGAAATAAGTCCCGATGAATTCCGCCATTTCATCGGAGCCGACATCCGACTGGAGCAGGTTACCCTGAACAAAAGCGACCAGGTGGCAGAACTGCTGGAATACTACATGGGCAAAAACACGATGGAACGACAGAATTTCATCATAGACAATCTGGTCGTAGAAGAAGACTTGGCAGAAGAGGAGGAACAGGAAAGTGAGTAGCGCATTGTTTCCAGGGTCTTTCGACCCATTCACACGCGGTCATGCCGACATCGTAGAACGAGGGCTGAAACTGTTCGACAAGCTTGTCATCGCCATCGGGTACAACGAGCACAAACAAGGGTGGATACCCGTGGCAGAACGTCTGAAAGCCCTGCGCGAGCTCTACAAGGACGATCCTCGGATAGATGTAAAAGCCTACAATGGGCTGACTGTGGATTTTGCACGGGAAGAAGGAATCGGATTTATCCTGCGAGGGGTACGATCCATTCGGGATTATGAATATGAACTGGAAATAGCCGATGTCAACCGCCAGCTTTCCGGCATCGAAACCATCGTCTTGTTTGCCGACTCCCAACTGGCAAGCGTCAGCAGCAGTATGGTACGTGAACTGGCACATTTCGGTCGCGACATCTCAGAATGGTTGCCGCAAGGACTACACTATAATACAGACAATCAAAAATAAAATGTATTCATGAAGAGAATTGCTCTATATATAACATTGTTTCTGTGGGGCATAAGCAACTGGGCCCAGATACAGGTGACGCCCAAGGAAGCCGCCGCTTTGGAAGAAGAGATACGCAAGCTTGTCATGTCGAATGTCATGATAAACAATTATTATGTGGACAGCGTGGACGCTCATAAGATGGTAGAGGATGCCATCAACGGAGTCCTGTCGAAACTGGACCCTCATTCAGCCTATACGAATGCCGCCGAGACGAAAAAGCTCAACGAGCCCCTGTCCGGCAGTTTCGACGGCATCGGTGTACAGTTCAACATGTTGGAAGACACCCTCGTCGTCATTCAGCCCGTGCCGAAGGGCCCCAGCGAGAAAGTGGGCATACTGGCCGGTGACCGCATAGTACACGTCAACGACACCGCCATAGCCGGTGTAAAAATGAGCCGTGAAGAAATCATGCGACGCCTCCGTGGTCCCAAGGGGACAAAGGTAAACCTGGACATCGTTCGCAGAAGCATTGCCGACACTCTACGTTTTGAAGTCATACGCGACAAGATTCCCGTCAATTCAGTAGATGCCGCCTATATGGTGACGCCAACCATCGGCCTCATCCGTTTCAACAATTTTGCACAGACCACCCACGATGAAATCGTAGAAGCCCTCCACAAATTACAGGATCAGGGAATGAAAGACCTCATCCTGGACCTTCAGCAGAACGGAGGAGGCTATCTGCAAGCCGCAGCAGAGATTGCCAGTGAATTTCTGGAGAAGGGCGATATGATTGTCTATACCCGTGGCAGGAATGTGCCGGCCCAGGAATTCCGCAGCACAGGCGGCGGACTTTTCACGCAAGGAAAAATTGCCGTTTTGATAGACGAGTACAGCGCCTCGGCCGCAGAAATCCTGTCTGGAGCCATCCAGGATCAGGACAGAGGTATCGTTGTCGGGCGACGCTCCTTCGGCAAGGGGCTTGTCCAACGGCCTATCGACCTGCCCGACGGCAGCATGATACGCCTTACGGTGGCCCGCTACTATACCCCCAGCGGTCGTTGCATCCAGAAGCCGTATGAGAAGGGAGACCAGAAAAGCTATGCGCTGGATGTAGTAAACCGTTACAACAACGGAGAGCTGACAAATGCCGACAGTATCCATTTCCCTGATTCCCTGCGATATCAGACATTGCGGAAGCATCGTACCGTGTATGGCGGAGGCGGCATCATGCCCGACTATTTCGTACCACTGGACACCACACGCTTCACCAAATGCTATCGCGAGATTTCCGCCAAGGGAATCATCATCAGCAGCAATCTGAAATACATCGACAAGAACCGCAGCAAGCTGAACAAGTCCTACTCTTCGTTCCAGAAATTCCGCAATAAGTTCCAGGTTCCTAAAGAGCTGATTGAAGAAATCTACGCCGAGGCCGACAAGCAGAATATCCGTCCCGCCGATGACGAAGAAAAGGCCAAGACAACGGAAAAGATGGAATTGATGCTGAAAGCCCTCATTGCCCGTGACCTCTGGGACATGAGTGAATATTTCTCTATCGTGTACGAAGAGGACGATGTGGTGATGAAGGCTGTAGAATTGTTGCAACAATAAAAGAACTATCACACAATGGTTAGCTATAATGTAGAAGGAGTCAAGATGCCCGACATCCGTCGCCGGACGAATACCGCCTGGGTGCGCGCCGTGGCAGCTTCCTATGGCAAGAAAGTAGGCGAAGTAGCCTATATTTTCGTCAACGACGACAAGATACTGGAAGTCAATCGCCAATTTCTCCAGCACGACTATTATACCGACATCATCACCTTCGACTATTGCGAGGGCGACACCATAAGCGGTGACCTCTTCATCAGCCTGGATACCGTCAGGAGCAATGCCGCACAAATCAGTTGCCCCTACGAGCAGGAACTTCGACGGGTCATCATCCACGGCATCCTACATTTGTGTGGTATCAACGACAAAGGCCCGGGTGAGCGCGAGATCATGGAGGCCGCAGAAGATAAAGCATTGGAACTATGGACGAAAATTTCGATATAAGGGAACAAGGCAGCCAGAAGGAAAAGGATTTCGAGAACGCCCTCAGGCCACTTCGTTTCCATGATTTCAGCGGCCAGCAGAAGGTCGTAGAGAACCTGCGCGTCTTCGTTGAGGCCGCCCGTTACCGTGGCGAACCACTCGACCACACGCTCCTGCACGGTCCCCCAGGATTGGGTAAGACGACATTGAGCAACATCATCGCCAACGAGCTTGGTGTAGGATTCAAACTGACCAGCGGTCCCGTTCTGGACAAGCCCGGCGACCTGGCAGGCATCCTTACGAGCCTGGAACCCAATGATGTCCTATTCATCGATGAAATCCACCGTCTCTCGCCCGTTGTGGAGGAATATCTCTACAGCGCCATGGAGGACTACCGTATCGACATCATGATAGACAAGGGCCCCAGCGCTCGCAGCATACAGATAGACCTGAGCCCCTTCACGCTGGTGGGAGCCACCACCCGCAGCGGTCTGCTCACGGCCCCCCTGCGTGCCCGTTTCGGCATCAACTTGCATCTGGAATACTACGATGCCGACACCCTGCAGAAGATCATCAACCGTTCGGCCGGCATCCTGGGGTTGCCCATAGACAGCGATGCGGCAGGCGAGATAGCCAGTCGGAGCCGTGGAACGCCACGTATCGCCAATGCCTTGTTGCGTAGAGTACGCGATTTCGCACAGGTCAAGGGGAATGGGCGCATCGACATGAAGATTGCCCGCTATGCCCTGGAAGCCCTCAATATCGACCGATACGGTCTGGACGAGATAGACAACAAGATACTGCTTACCATCATCGACAAGTTCAAGGGTGGTCCCGTGGGCATCAACACCATCGCCACGGCCATCGGAGAAGATCCCGGTACGGTGGAAGAAGTGTACGAGCCATTCCTCATAAAAGAAGGTTTCATCAAGCGGACGCCTCGTGGGCGCGAGGTCACGGAACTGGCCTACAGCCATCTGGGACGCTCCATGGGCACCCGCTACGGCAACCCTCTGCAAGGAGAATTATTTGATTAGGGAAAAATGGTATTGAACTATATTTGGGTCGGATTCTTTGCCACGGCATTCCTCATAGCCCTGGTACAGTTATGTATGGGCAACACCGACGTGTTTCCTGCCATCATGGACAGTACGTTCGAGAATGCGCGGAATGCATTCGACATCTCCATCGGCCTTACAGGCGTCCTCTGCCTATGGATGGGCATCATGAAGATCGGCGAAAGGGGCGGATTGGTAAACGTCCTGGCCCGCTGGTTAAGTCCGCTCATGGTGCGTCTGTTTCCCGAAATACCCTCCGGCCATCCCGTTTTCGGTCATATTTTCATGAATTTCAGTGCTAATATGCTGGGGTTGGACAATGCCGCCACCCCCTTGGGCCTGAAAGCGATGGAAGGCTTGCAGGAACTGAACAAGCAGAAAGATACGGCCACCAATGCCATGATCATGTTCCTGGTGCTCAACACCAGCGGACTGACACTCATACCGGTCAGCGTAATGGTCTATCGTGCCCAGATGGGCACCGCACAACCCACGGACATTTTCATTCCCATCCTTATAGCCACCACGGTTGCCACCATGGCAGGCATCATCATCACCAGCCTGTACCAGCGCATCAACCTGTTCAATCGCGTCATCTTTTTCACCCTCTTCGGACTTTGCCTCCTTGTGAGCGGTATTATATGGCTTGGCACGCAGTTGGACCGCGAGACCATGAACCTGTGGAGCACGACCGCCGCCAACGTCATCCTGCTGAGCATCATCATGCTGTTCATACTGGCAGGTGTACGCAAGCACATCAACGTATATGAAGCCTTCATCGAAGGTGCCAAGGACGGGTTCTCCACAGCCGTACGCATCATACCTTATCTGGTGGCCATATTGGTGGCCATAGGAGCATTCCGGGCCAGCGGAGCCATGGACTTTCTCATCGATGGAGCCGGACGTTTCGTGAAATGGTGTGGCGGCAGTGCCGATTTTGTGGCAGCCCTTCCCACGGCCCTGATGAAGCCCCTGAGCGGCAGCGGAGCCCGTGGCATGATGGTAGATGCCATGCAGACCTTCGGTGCCGACTCCTTTGTTGGGCGTCTCTCCTGTATCTTCCAGGGTGCCACCGACACCACCTTTTATATTCTTGCCGTCTATTTCGGCAGCGTGGGTGTGCGTCATACACGCCATGCCGTCAGCGCAGGTCTTCTGACGGACCTGTGTGGAGTGATTGCCGCCATAGTCGTTGCATACATCTTTTTTGGATAAGAAATGGCAAATCTGAAATCTCTTTTCAAGGACACCGCGATATACGGTCTCAGCAGCATCATAGGCCGCTTCCTCAACTATATGCTCGTACCCCTCTACACCCGTTATATGCCCAAGGAGAGTGGAGACTACGGCATCAGCACCAACATCTATGCCTATACGGCTCTTGCGCTTGTCATCCTGACCTTCGGAATGGAGACCAGCCTGTTCCGTTTCGCCAACGACGAGAGGACGCAACCCGATACGGTTTTCTCCACGGCCATGAGCATTGTGGGTTCCCTCTCCATGCTCTTCCTGTTGTGTGTCTTTGGCTTCATCACCCCCATCTGCAATTTCCTGGGGTATGCTGGACATCACGAATACATCCTGCTCATGTCCAGTGTCGTGGCACTCGATGCCATTCAGGCCATACCGTTCTGTTACCTCCGTTTCCAGAAGCGCCCCCTGAAATTCGTGTCGCTCAAGCTGTTATTCATCGTTTTCAACATCCTGCTGAACTTCATCTTCTTCGTCTGGTTGCGCCGGACCGAGGTCTTCTACGTGTTCGCCATCAACTTCTGCTGTACGGCCTTCATCACCCCGTTCTTCGTGCCCGACTTCTTCCATATCAAGTGGCATTTCGACAAAGGCCTGCTCCGACGGATGCTGTCCTACTCATGGCCCATCCTGATACTGGGCATCACCGGAGTCCTGAATCAGACCGCCGACAAGATGCTCTTCCCCCTCGTCTATCCCGATCGTGCCCAGGCCGATGTGGAGCTGGGAGTCTATGGAGCCTGCGTCAAGATAGCCATGATTATGGCCATGATCACCCAAGCCTTCCGTTTTGCCTACGAGCCCATCGTGTTCGCCCGCAGCAAGGAGCGCGATACGGAGGAGTACTATGCAGCCGCCATGAAATATTTCCTCATCTTCACCCTGCTGGCTTTCCTGTGCGTCGTCGGCTATATGCCCATCCTGCAGTATGTCCTGGGGGCTGAATATCGCGAGGGACTTCGTGTCGTACCCATCGTCATGGCAGCCGAGATCATGATGGGTGTCTATTTCAACCTCTCCTTCTGGTACAAGCTTATCGACCGCACCATCTATGGCGCCTGGTTCTCACTGGCCGGTGTCATCGTACTGGTGGCCATCAATGTTCTCTTCATCCCCCGCTATGGCTACATGGCCTGTGCCTGGGGCGGCTTTGCCGGTTACGGCACCTCTATGCTCCTGAGCTACGTGGTGGGACAACGCGTCAATCCGGTCCGCTATCCCTTGGGCAGCATCGGTATATACGTACTGATTACGGCCGTCTTCTTTGTCATCATGACCTACCTGCCATCGTCATGGCCCACATGGATACAGTTGTCGGTCAACACCCTGCTCATCCTGCTGTTCGTCATGCACTTGGTACATTACGACCTGCCGTTGGGCACCCTGCCGTTCATCGGCAAGTATTTCTCAAAATAGTTCTATCTCGCCCTCGTCCGATGCGGCGAACTGCTGCATCAGCTCCAGGATGTATTGGGCGCATGCCTCCACCTCCGCACGGTTTCCGTCATATCCGTTCACGATGGCCAGCAGATGCGTTGTGGACAGCTCCATGCGGGTCCGCTCATTGTCGCTCGTAGGTGTGCCGATACCCCCTACGGCATCACGATAGACGGGCAGGCCCTGAATATTCAGCATCCCTCGTCCGATGCCCTCGTAGGGTTCTCCTTCCTTGCCCACACCCAGTACCAGTTCGTCCCCCACGATCTTGTCGGCATCGAAACCGCCGATACTGTAACCGTAGGCTATGCTGGCAAGATTGATCAAATCCACGGACGTACTCACGCGATAGAGGTCCTTCCCCTGCAAGGTTCGCCTTACCAGCGCCTCACCGCTCGGTCTGTACCGACTGGGGTCTTTCCCACACAGTTTATACACCTGTCGGGTAGCCTGTATGCTGGGCATCTCCTTCAGGCTGTCCACGGTATATTTCTTGCGGTAATCGTCCAGGAAACGGTTTATCTCGTCCCACAGAGGGGCCGAAAACTCGCTGTTCCGGAACGTGGCATATACAGCAGCCCCCACGAAATCGGGGCAGACACTTCTGATCTCTTCTCCTACGGTTATTTTCTTGTGCGTCATGCTCATTCTTCTATTGTTCGGGGGAAGCCTTTTCAGCGTTGCCCGCAAATTTTCGAACAAAGTTAGGCAGATTTCACTAAAAAACAAAAAAAGAAAAGCAAAAATGGAGCTTTTTCTCCTTCATAGAGGGTAATGCCTTCTTTGATTGACCTAGCGGTCGAGCCTGCTCTCGCTTGGAAGAACTCAAATAAATTTGATTTTTCGCTCGCTTACTCGCAGCCTTCTTTGATTCTTTGATTCTTTGTTTTCTTTGTTCGTATAGACATAAAATTCTTCTTTCTTTCCTTTTATAAAAAGGAAAAAAGAAAATAAAAGAATATATATACTATATATAAGAAAAACAAAGAAAGTCCAATTTGTAAAAGTCTTTTACGAAATATCGCTTAAACGTACAAAGACGGTTTGGATTTTATCACCTAAAAAGCAGTATATCCTGCAAAGAAAACAAAGAAAACATAGATTCAAAGAATCAAAGAATCAAAGATTCCAAGAAATATGATTCCTGTATAGGGGTGTGTTTGGTATCTCATTGCGCTATACGTGCGCCTGTATCGAAGTATCATGAGAAAGATATCGTGCTGCGCGTGGCGCACTATCGAAGTTTCCGTGCAGTTATACCGAAGTCTTGATGCGGTTATATCGAAGTTTTCGTGTGCTACTATCGAAGTGTTGAGAAAATTATATCAAAGATATAAGAGGGTATGCTGTCATACTATGCCAGCAGTTTTAACATTTGATTGAAAAGTTTGTCCTTTGTCCTATCGGTCGAGCCTGCTCTTTGATTGGCCCTGTAGTGGTAGGTTTTTCTGAAAAATTATGCCCTTCACATGGCACAATGTGAATAAAAAATATTATCTTTGTGTCAGAAAAATAAAAAAACGGTATGAAAAAGATTGTATTTGGCATTATTTTGTCAGTTTTTGCTGCCTCGGTCTTCGTGGGCTGTACGGAAGACGTAGATGAGTCGGCACGCTATGTGATGAAGGAGAAGACGGCTGTGGATTACATGAGGGCGCACCGCGATATCTATGGCATGTTCCTGGATCTGGCCTATAAGGTTCCCATAAGCGAGTTAAGTACCACTACCGTGGGACAGTTGCTTTCCGCACGAGGCCATTACACGATTTTTGCCCCTTCGAACGAGGCGATACAGCACTACCTGGATTCCCTGGCTGCGAAGTCGGACTTCATGACGGCTGCCTCCTTTGATGCCTTTACGGACAGTCTGAGACTGGATTCCGTACGACAGCTCATCGTAAAGAGCTGCATCATAGATGCCGGCGACACCGGAAACCCCTATGAGCTAAGTGACCTACCCGTGCAGAACGGAGCAGAAATCGGCCTGGAATGTCTGAACGACCGGAAACTGACGGTCCATTACGACAACTCGAACGGCGACATCTACATTAACCGTACCTGCCGGATAAATCCCAGAAACCAAGATATCATAGTTACCAACGGCGTAATACAACAGGTCGATGACGTCATCTTCCCTTCTTCCAGTACGGTAGGTGACTATATACTGGATATCGTGCAAAATCAGAAGGAGGGCTACCTGGTGATGGCAACTGCCATAAAGGCCTGCGGACTGCTGGACACGTTGGGAAAGGTACGCGACGAGGTTTACGAGAAACTGTATAAGGCAGGTGAGGTGCCCGGTTTTCAGATGGCCAGCCCGCCAGCTCACAGGCTGATAGGCTTCACGATGTTCCTGGAAACGGACTCCCTGTGGAAGAGCTACGGCATAGAGCCCAGGGCTTCCGACATGTTGGAGAAACTGACGCAGTGGATCCAGGACCAGCATCAGTACTCCGACGAGGACCGCTTCACCACGGACGAGGACTACAAGAACCCGGACAACCTGCTCAATCAGTGGCTGACCTACCATATCCTGCCCATGCGACTGGCTGCCAACAAGCTGGTGATCCACGAAAACGAGATTGGATACAATGTGCGCTACCCGTCCAAGCTGGGAAATCCCGTCTGGGACTACCTGACGCCCATGGGAAAGCGCCGACTGCTGAAAATCTACGAGAGTGCCGAGAGCAACGGTGTCTATCTGAACCGCTTCCCCAAGCTGGACAACGGCCGCAAGGGGACGGGGCACGAGGTGTCCTGTGAAGCCGACAAGACGGGCAGCCTGGTGATGAAGGATCATCCGATGGCCATAACCAGCGACATACAGAACGCTACCATCTACCCCCTGGACAAACCGCTGGCCTATACGGACGAGGTACGCGACAACCTGCAAAAGGAACGCATTCGTTTCGACTTCATGTCGCTCTTCCCAGAGCTGATGACCAATGACATGCGCAAGAAGCAGCTGGCCACCTACTCGTACGGTGACGCAAGCCAGTTTGCCACCCTACCGGTTGACCGAATCTACAAGTATTGCGAGGGAATGAGCCTGGGGGACGACAGCAATTTCCGCTACTGGAATAACTACGGGGGAACATCGGTTATCATGTACTGTGACGAGGTGCTGCTTTATGGACGCGGAGACATTACCTTCTGGTTGCCGCCCGTTCCGAGAAAGGGTACGTATGAACTGCGATACGGGTACTATATGAAGGAAAGCCGAGGTATCGCGCAGTTCTTTTTAGGAACCGATCCAGAGAAGCTGCACGTAGTGGACATTCCCATGAATCTGGCCGTGAATCCTGAGACCCAGGATACGGGATGGGAATCAGACACCTCGGACCAGGACTATAATGCCGAAGTGGACAAGAAGATGCGCAACAACGGTTTCATGAAGAGTCCCTTGAGTGTGGCAGGGGGAGGCAACATCTCCGAAAGCGGCCGAGGAAAGATCAATATTATGCGGCGCATCATCTTCCGGCAGACGTTGGATCCGAACGAGACCTACTATTTCCGCATGAGGGACGTGCTGGGTCTGGAGTCGAAGGAAACACAGCTCGACTTCTTTGAACTCTGTGCCAAGGAGGTCTATGACAACCCCGAAACTCCGGAGGATATCTGGTAAGCACCAAAATATGACAAAACGCCATGCACACGAATAAGATCATCAAATCTGCCCTTTTCCTTTTCTGTCTGTGGATGAACGCCACCGCCGTTCTTGGTGTATCTAAAAAGAAGCAGGAGGAAACAAGAACGCTGGAGATGAGGTTCCTGACCAGCCATGCCGAAGCCAATGGGGAAACCGACTTCCACGGAGAAACGGAATGGCTCGATTTGGACGGGCGCTTGGATTTCCTGAATCACTATGCAGATTTTGCTTCCTCTTTCTGGGGAAACCCAGCTCTTGATGAGCCCCTCCTTTCCTCGGAGGAGATAGACACTTGCCTGGCTGCCATAAAGCCCCAACCGCTAACGAACATCCGCAAGACCCTTGTGCTGGATGAATGGAAGGCATGTGGTTACCGCAAGGGGAAGAAGGCTGAGCAAGACGCCAGATGGAAAAAACTTACAGAGCAAGGTGCACACATAGCCAATGGGTACATGGCTCTGAACAAGGGGATGGTTACGTTCCACCTGGACAGCCTCAACTGGCGATTCCGCCTGAAGGTCACACTCGACAAACAACCGTCCGACCTGGCTTTCTCTTTCTCCGAAAACGGAAAGGAGAGAATGAACGTGCGATTCACCAAGGAGCACATCTTCTTGGCTTCCGAGCAGGAAAAGAAAGAGATGAAAACAAGTGGCGCCAATCAGGTGGAACTTTATGGCGACCTGGAAAACCATCGTTTCTTTGTGACATCGGGAGAGAATCGGGTTGAATGTTCCATGGGAGAGACAAAGCGGCTTGATGTCCTTTCCCTCATGGCCGGAGACGAAGAGGAACGCCTGAGAGCCCTCTCCCTTTTCTCTTTTCTGCGCGATGCGGAGAATATCTATACCCCCTACCACTCCTGCCTTCTCTTGAACGAGGACTTTGAGCCGGTACCTTCCATACAACGATGGACAGAAGCCGACTACGACGATACCGGATGGACAGCTACCCGCTTGCCCTCCGTACATGGTGGCCTGCAGGAAGCCGGAGAGGATTATTACCTGCGCAAGAAGGTGAAGGTGGATCAATTCTCGCGTGCCTATCTCGACATCGAAACCATCTCTCCATGTGGGGAGGTGTGGATGAACGGCAATCCTGTGGCGGTTGTCAACAACCCCCATCCCCAGTACCTCGACATTACGGATTACCTATGCGCCGGACAGGAGAACATCATAGCCGTGAGAGTGAAGCCCTACCAGCTCAAATTTCGCATGGGGCATACACCCTCCGACCCCCATATCGGGTGGTTCCTGGGACGCACCCGTCTGTTGCTCACACCGGAATGTCATATCCGTCAGGCCTTTGTATATACCGCTCGTCTGAAGCAGGATGAGGCCCAGCAATACAACCAGCTGGTTCTGAATAACAACACCCCTTATTCCGTAAAAGGCAAGGTGGAGGTCAACTATTATCCCTGGTTTCCCAACGAAGGGGAGCGTGTGGCGTCTGTCCAAAGCGATGTGGAACTGCGCCCAAGGCAGGACAACATCGTCCCGCTCACCCTCGCACTTAACCAACCGGAAATCTGGCGGACCTCGTCTCCTCGCCTATATCGCGTGGAAGTCATCCTGAAAGACGAGAACGGCACACCGATAGATGACTATGCGCTCACGACCGGCATACGAACCATACGGCAGGAGAAGGGCGACCTGTTCATCAACGGACAACCGGAAATGCTCGACGGAGCGCAGATCATGGGATTCCGACCACCGGTGGAAACCATCTCCAAGACGGTTAAATGCCCATCGAACGAGACTGTCATGCGCGAGCTTCTGATGCTGAAGAAAATGGGAGCCAACCTGCTCCGCATGCACGTACATGCCGAGAAGGATATCACCGAGGGTACCAACGACCCACGCTATGCCGAATATGCCGATCAAATGGGAATTTATCTTCTGTGGCAGACTGCTGCCTGGTTGCGCGAGGGCGAAGTGTGGAACATCGATTTCGAGGGCTATCCCAAGTTTATGCGCCAGGTGTTCAACCACCCCTCCATCGTTATGTGGGAAGCCAGCAATCATCCCAACCGGTTCAAGCAGCATGACTTCACCGACTCGCGGGACTTCATCCGCAAGATCTACCCTACCATCGCCCAAGTAGATTCCTCGCGCCTCATCTCACCCACCTCTTTCTGGTCGCACATGCACTTCGGAAATTACGATGGAACCGAGGATTATCAGGGGAATCCCATCGAACAGGAACCATTGCTCATGGCTCCCCTCATGACACGAGGCAGCCAGGATGCCTATACGGGCTACGGCAACCCATGGTCATCGCTCCGGAATGGTCCTTTCGACTGGGCATCCAAATGCCTTGGACACGACAAATGCTACTTCAATTTCGAACACGAGGAATCAGCCGCACAACCCAACTGGGAGCTGGCCCGTATGGAACCTTGGTACGAAGTACAATCGTACGAATGGGGCTACGAGGAAGGAAGTATCGGCCGGAAACTGCAGACATCGGAATGGCGCCAGAGCCAAGCCTTTCAGGCCTTCTCTGCATGGGAATCGATGAAGAGACAGATACTGCTGGGCTACGACGGTTTCTCTTGGTGCACATTGGAATCCGGCGCTAATATGATGACCTACCAGAAGCCTCTTATTGACCCGTTCGGTGTACCGAAGCTCGCCTATTATGCCAACCGGCAAGCTTTCCGCCGACTATGGGCCGCCAGCGACGATGTGGATGTGGTCTATGGTCCGGACGACACCATACGTCCCGTCATCTTCAATCTGGACGAAGCCTGCCACGTGGACCTCTGTATCACGCTCGTGGACGAAAAGGGCGGAACCATTGAGAAAAAAGTGTTCCGCAACGTCCAGGTCGCCCAGGGCCGTAGCATAACGCGCCTCCCCTCCTTCCGCTTCCGTTCACGCAAAGAAGGATGCTATGCCATCCTCTATTCTTTGTCCAAAACAGGGAAATAGGTGTTAACATGGTAACAAGGTAACCTGGTGCAGAGATGCTCTTCAATCACCTCTCACTACGAACAGGAAAGAAGGCTACCATCATCACTACAAACCTCTCTTTCACCAGATGGGAAGAGGTACTCAAGGACAAGGTGCTTTGCTCGGCTCTGGCAGACAGATTATGTCATAAATCATACCTGGAAAACATGACAGGTACCTCTTATCGTATTAAAGAAACAAAAAAAGATGATACAAAGCAAATGATGTTTAACCAACTTTTTGTACCTTTGCAACGCTCGGTCGAATTGGTATATTGGTATATTTTTAAATTATTATTTGGTATGCTTTTGCGTACTAACTACCCGTCGTCAAAAATAAGGCTTGAATTATAAATCGTAATCAATAAAGTGTATGAGTAAAACAGCCATTTTTATTACAGCTTTTCTTTGCCTGACTCTGTCCCCTGCAAAAGCGCAGAGTTGGTTGCCTAAACAGCGGAATCCTGAGGTCAGCATCAGGCTTCTGGGGTGCATTTATGACGGCTCCCGTCTGAAAGAGTGCACCCAGATAGGCCCGGATTCGGATGATTGGAAAGTGGAAGCGGTTCCCGATACCGAATATGGCGGGATTCAGTATGTATTTGAAGCAAAGCGTCCGATGCAGAGCGCAGGGGTTGCGGTCGCATTCGATGAATATGACTGGTGCAGTGACAATTATGTCATGATACCTGCTGTCGTTTACAACGGAAACCGTCAGAGGATAGTCAACCGCGACTATGCTACAGGTCTGGACAAGTCTGATTTCCACCGTAGGGACCTGGCACTGACTTCCAACCCGATTCCCCAACTTTCCCCGGAGTTCGGAGCACGATCCCGCGTGGAAGTCAATGTCAGCAATACCACGACACCTGTCATTGCATATTATGACCGGAAAGGAAAGCATGGTACATTCCTGTTCACCGATCAGGGCATCGACTGGAAAAACGAGGTCAAAGACCATGCTTTTATTGTTGAAGAATCATGGGACAGGTCTGTAGCGAGTTTTGTCATCAGTGCCCCTGGAGTCAGGGAACTCAAACCTGAATTTATCGGCTTCTGTCCAAGCCCGGACCGTGGGTTGGATTTTCAGCCTGGTGACAGGGTGGTGATACGAGTGGCAAGAATCGAAAATGATTCAGATGACCTTCCTGCCTTCCTGTCATGCTTTATGAAGGAAAGAAAACGCCACTGCATTCAGACGGATCCGCGCAATCTGGTGCCTATGAGCGAAGTTCTCTCAATTATGAACCGGAATATCGATGGAAGGTATCTGGAAGGTGACAAATGGCAGTATTACTGTCCTGAGGCTGCCGATTGGATGGCATATGGCTGGATTGGTGGTCTGATAAATACATATCCAATGCTTGTGCTTGGAGATGAATTTCATCTGAAACGGGTGATGAATACTTTTGATTTCGCCCTTTTGAGAGGATATGGTGCGAGCGGTTATTTTTATGATACCATTGGCGCAGATGGAGAAGTCCTCAACCGTGACGCTGCGAAGTTGAATCCCGGAATCGGATTGACAAGACGAAATGCTGACCTGCTCTATTGGCTAGTCAAGCAATTCAACTTGTTGAAAAAGCAGGGCAAATCATCCTGCATTCTGCCTGAATATGAGAACAGGGCGAAAGCTTTGGCCGACGCATTTACCAGGACATGGCAGAAGGAAGGGACCTGGGGGAATTATCTGGATGTGGAGTCCGGAGACGTGGCGGTATATAATACTACCAGCGGCGTGATGGCTGTAGGAGGAATGGCCCTGGCTTCCGAATATTTCCATAATTCTTTATACCTGGACATTGCGCGTCAGTCTGCAGCGTATTATTATGATTCGTTTTCCAAACTTGGATTTACGTCCGGAGGCTGTGGCGATATCCTACAGAATGCCGATTCGGAAACGGCTGCCTCATTCATGACCGCATTGATGACCCTTTATGAAGTAACCGGCGACAAGACATATCTGAAACAGTCTGAAGATCTGGCCAATCTATTTGCCACATGGGTGGTTTCATTTCCTTACCATCTGCCCGAGGATACACCACTCGCCAAGCTGGGAGCCAACCTTACCGGTGCAGTATGGGCAAGCACCCAGAATAAGCACGCCGCTCCGGGATCCTGCACCCAGTCCCTGGACGCTCTTTTCAAACTGTATCGTGCCACAGAGAATGAGATATATGCGGAACTGTTACGTGACGTGATCCATGCCTATACCGAGGGTATTCAGCCTAATGGTAAAATTACAGAACGTCTTACATATTGTGACGCGGACAGCCGCGGCTCACGTGCGGATGGCTGGGAAACCGGTTGGACAGAAACGAACGGAGCATTGATGGCCATAGAGATCCCCGGAATCTATATTCGTAAGGATACGGGTAAGATATATGTTTTCGACCATGTCGAAGTGACACCGCTTTTCAAAAACGGGACTATTACCAAACTCTCAGTTCATAATCCTACAAAATTCGATGCTGCAGTGACGGTCATGTCAGAAAACGGGACGCAGGCCGGGGTACCTCTTGGAGACAATGCATATACGAATTGGGCTCAGAAAATCAAAGTGAAAGCCGGAAGTACAGTCACTTTCAAAATAGACTGATACCTTCTCTGTTCACAGAACTCCACTGCGGCCACAGTGTCCGCCTCGTCACAGATTGTAAGTAATTAACAACAAGCATAATTATCGAAGCAGATCCTCTGGGTCTGCTTCTTTGTTCTTTACTATCAAAAACTCATTTGTTTTACGCCTCTAAGTCTATACGTCTAATAAGTCGTCTGATTAAAAAATTGATGGCATTCTGAATGTACAATGCCATTTCCGTTTTGTGGCAAACGTGCCAAAACTCCTCCATTTGGGGGGGTAGTCAAAATTCATAAACCAAGAAATTCTGACGAAAAATCCAACAATTTCCAACAGGCTACATATCAGCCTGGAAAGCAACACGTTATTAAACATCCAACAATTTCCAACAAAAAATCAACAAAAATCAACAAGTCAACAAAAATCCGATATTTGTAAGGAAAATTTAACATTTTCAAGGGAAGTACATGGTGGATAACGATGTTCAAAATGTTACTTTGTAACCTTGTTAACGGCAAAATTTTTGATATATATATGATGGGTTGGACAGGGGGCCTCGCGCGCGCCATATCTCAGTATGAGACTAGATATATAATTTTATATAATATAACACTACTGTCCCGTAAAAGTGGACAAATCTGTCTTTGAAATTATTGAAATATAGTCTTTTACATATCGATTTGAGGTTGCGACGATTTGAATTTGTAATTTTGCAGTCCATAACAGGATTTGCAAATGAACAAAGATAAA
>JAZLIY010000047.1:0-28576 GCA_045617645.1 Bacteroidaceae bacterium
ATTGTCAGCAAACCCGTGAAAATTTCTGACGCACCATCCGTGATGAAAATCGTAAGAGAAGCAAGGGAATGTCTAAATGGCAAAACAGAAAGATAGAGGAAATTCAAAAATATATTTTTATGATTCTACGAACAAGAACGAATGATTGCAGAAATATGATGAGAACGATTTTTTGTCTGGTTTTGACGGCCTTGTTGGCTTCCTGCATTGAGCCTGAGGACAGGGCACTGGAGGAGGCTTTGGCCTTTGCGGGTGACAACCGCCCGGAAATGGAGAAGGTGCTGGCACACTATGAGGGGGACTCCCTGAAACTGGAGGCTGCGAAATTCCTGATACGCAACATGCCGGGGCATTACTCATACGCGGATTCTTCTGCCGTCAACCGGTATGCGCTTGCCGTGGATTCCATTCTGGAAAGCATGAGGGGACGGAGCCTCTATGCCATACGTGATTCCATTGACCGGACTGCGGAAAGGATGGGGATTGAATCGCTGGAAAGGGTACAGGACTGCCGGGTAATAACAGCTGATTTCCTGATACGCAACATAGACACGGCATTCCATGACTGGCAGCAGGGGCCCTGGGCAAGGCATGTCTGCTTCGGGGATTTCTGTGAATGGATCCTGCCCTACAAGACGGAGGAGCTGCAGTCGCTGGACGACTGGAGGACAAGGCTGAAGGATTTCTGTGCGGAGAATCTTTACCGGCTGGATTACTGCGACCAGATGAGGAACCTGCCCCAGGCGGCCGTCAAGGTGCTGAACCGCAGCCTTGCGAAGGCACTGAACCCCGTGACGGGATTCTCCGTGCGGCATGCACACATTCCGACAGAATACCGGGCAGGGATTCCCTTCGGCCTGTGCAGCGACTATGCACAGATGGCGGCCTCCATCCTCAGGAGCCACGGCATTCCCGTTTCCATCGACTTTACGCCTCAGTGGGCAAAGCATCATCTGGGGCATACATGGGACGTGCTGATTTCCGAGAACGGACAGAGGATTCCCTTCGGAGGTATCTGTGACGAGTTCGAGCAGATGCACAAGTACGAGGAGAAGATGCCCAAGGCCTACAGGCATACCTATTCCTCCGACAGGGAACTGGCAGAACTGAACCGCTGCGGGGAGCATGTGCCGGGGATGTTCCGCAACATCTTCGTCCGGGACGTGACGAGGGAGACCATCCAATGCTGCGACGTCACCCTGAAGGCGGACAGGAAGGATACCGGCGGTTCCCGGTATGCCTACCTGCACGTGTTCGACAACAAGGACTGGGTGCCCGTCGCTTTCGGGAAGATAAGGCACGGCAGGGTGACGTTCCGCGACATGGGGCCGAACATCCTGTATCTGCCTGCGACCTACGGCAGCGGACGGATGGAGCCGATGTCGGAGCCGTTCGTCCTGGACTATGACGGGACGGTACGCTACATCACGGCCGATACATGCAGGAAACAGGACCTGGTGCTGGAACGGAAGCATCCCGTGATGAAATACACGTACAAGAACATGACGTGCCAGAAGGGAGGGGAGTTCCAGGCTTCCAACGATGCCGCCTTCAGGGACTACCGGGTCGTACACCGCATCGCGGAGGAGAAGGTTTCCGGACAGTACGTCGGCATCGACGACTCCGTCCCGCCGTTCCGCTACTGGCGCTATATCAACAACCGGCACGACACCTTCTGCAACATGGCGGAGATCATGTTCTACGGAAAGGGGGACTCGGTCAGGCTGCAGGGAAGGGTCATCGGTACGGACGGTTCCTGGGAAGACGATCCGGGACACAGGAAAGAGACGGTGTTCGACGGCAACATCCTGACGTCCTTCGAGGCTCCCGTGAGTGAAGGGGGCTGGGTGGGACTGGATCTAGGCAAGCCGGCCAAGATGGACCATATCATCTACTACGGCAGGAGCGACGGCAACTGCGTGGAGATGGGGGACGAGTATGAGCTGCTCTACTGGGGTGACGGACAATGGAGGAGTCTCGGGAAACAGACGGCAAGGCATCTCTATGTCGAATACCGGAACGTGCCGGCAGACGGGCTCTATCTGCTCAAAGACCACACGAAGGGATCCGAGGAAAGGGTCTTTACATACGAGGACGGCAGACAGGTGTGGTGGTAATCTTAGGGAAAAGGTGAATCTGTTTCATATATGAACCATACGAATCGGGATAAAAGGGCTTTGCCCACTATGTGTAATTTTATAAATATTAAAAATATGAACAAGAAAAGTTTTCTTGCGCTGAGCTTTGCAGCGATTGCCATCGTATCGGGATACGCTGGCATAAAGGCCTTTCGGTCACAGGCATGTTGTGAGAATGATCTGCTCATGCAGAATGTAGAGGCATTATCTGATAACGAAAGTGAAGGAGTATCAACATGTGAAGGCGCGTTAGGAATATGCAGTTTTAACTGCTCATCATGTGGGTATAAATATTGGTCAATTGGATCAACATTTACGAATCGTCATAAATGCGCACAACAATGAAGATAACAAATGCCTTATTGTTTGTTGCTGCAACTCTTGCCATGAGTTGCAGCAACAAACCGAAAGCCGTACATGAAGTTCCCATTATTCATACATTCGTTGAAAAAGTTGCCAACATGGACGAATGCGTCTATCCTATTCAGATGGAAAGAGTTGGTGAATATCTGGTCGTTCTGGATATTGGTAACAATTCTCAACGCCTGTCTGTCTATACGCTAAGCGGTAAACTTGTAAAACGTTTTGGGAATATAGGGCATGCAGAGAACGAAATAGGTGATATTGGGCATTTTTTCAAGTTAAATGAACATCAAATCTCTGTGCATAAACCTAAGGGCATTCTAATTTATGACCTAGATAGTTTGGAAGAGGCAGGACTTAAATACAAATTCATGCCAATCAAAACAAGCTCAGTTGGCATTCAAGACGTTTATCCCGACAGTTCAGGTGTCCTTTGTTTCTCAAATTCTCACGAAGAACGCTTTTCCTTTACAGATAAAGACGGAACGACATTCAACTACAATCATTATCCAAAGGGCTTCGTCGATAACACGACCGATCTGCAGGCCGTATTCAATTACGCACCCATATTTGGAGTGGACATGAAGAACAAGCGTTTCTGTTTTGGAACTTATATAGGTGGACTTTTGGAAACCTTTCAAATTACCTCAAACGGGATAGAGTCCTGTGGGGAGAATGAGCTTTTTAAATCCAAGTATAAGGAATTGGAAAATGGGGCTGTATCATGGAGTGAAGAGAGTCTGATGGGTTTTCAAGCTATTTCCGTAGGGGAAGACTATATCTACACTCTATTGAATGGTGCCAATGGGGAATGTTTGATGAGAGGAAAGTTGTCAGGGAATACGGATAAAATAACCGTTTTTAATTGGAATGCGATGAAAAATTCAGAAATTCAAGTTGGGCATTATATGTTGTCCATGTGTGTATCAGAAAAGGGGAAAGAGGCGTATGCTATATGTTTTGAGAACGGAAATAGTTTCTATCTAATTCATATAACTTGGTAATCTTTTGCGAAAAAATGGACTAATGACGGGTCTATATAAGATGCGCGAAATGCTGAAAGATGCTTTAGAGTCCATAAAGAATACCATCAAGGAAAGTGATAATCCCTACCTCCTGCGAATGAAACTGAAGAAAAAAAGCTTCGCTGCATCACAATTGGCAACAAAGTGTTTTCCCCCAGTCCGACTCCAGTCCATCCCTTTTCGGACTCCAGTCCAATTTTTTTCGGAATCCCGTTCAGACGTTTTCGGACTCCAGTTCAACCAGCTTTGGACTCCAGTCCAACCAGCTTTGGACTCCAGTCCAGTCGGCCTTGGACTCCAGTCCAACCGGCTTCGGAAAGTCGCAAACCTACGGCACGCCCGTCAGTCTGGACGATGGAAAGAAATAAAAAGAAATGGGGCGATTAAAGTGCTTTTGGCCCTTCAGACCGCCTATGGATTATCATACATAGACCCAGGGTGCCGTTTCGCTTGTCCTAGGCTATGGGCTTTTGCGCTTTGGCTTTCCCTTTGGCCGCCGACCTCTTCGACGTTCAGCGCGTTTCAGAAGATTCTGAAGTTGCGTTTTTGACAATCAAAACTTTTCAACAATTTATTTTACACTATTTTGCACTCTTTAATACCTATTTTATCGCGTTGATATTCAGATGGGTATAGGGCGCTTGTAGGCTCTTTTGGACGGTCTTCCAAAAATCGGACAAAAATATATCGAAAATAGCGGTTGTGATATATGAAATTTATGTAATTTTGCAAAAAAATAAAAGATTGAATTATGCGTAAGTTTTGGTTTCCCCTTTTAGCCTTGCTGTTTCTCGCCTCATGTAGTGAAGGTAACGGAGAGAAAATACTCGTCGCGGACTTTGAGTTTTCCGATTGGAATGATTTTCTTCAAATAGAGGAGGCTGTCCCATTGGAGGGGAATGAAGAATGTGTCCTATCACTGGCATCCAAGTGCCTGGTGGGAAAGGAAAAGCTGTTTTTCTGGGACTACAAACAGAAACGGATCTTTTCTTTTGGCAGGGACGGACGTTATTTGGGACTCGTGGGCGATTGTGGTCACGCTTCCAATGAGTATTCCAACATCAAAGACATTCAATTCAGTCCGGACAGTACTGTCGTGCAAGTACTGGACAATAAGGGCATTATATGTTACCGGGCAGACAACAATTCATTTATCAAATGCGAAAAGCCTAAGTTCGACAGGTTTGATGAAGCCGAGAAATTTATTCAGATTTCAGATGATGAGTACCTCTTCTTCAACCCGAAGAGCGGAGAGTGCCTGATAAAATATGCGAATGGTGAAGCAACCGTATTGCGTACGGCAAACACGATTCAAATGTCGTGTGAAAAATTTTACAGATACGGCAGGGAAACGAAAAACCTTTCCGATTACGGAGATTTCTACCTGGAAACGTACAGGGAGGGTAATCTGGAACGAATGCTTGACCTGGATCTAGGCGCCTATGCCCTTCCCGTTGAGCAAAAGCCCAGGAATCACGAACAGTTCCTAAAATGCGACAGTGATCCAAGTTATTTCAAGGCCATTACATCTGGGTGTGAAACAGATGACTGGATCTACCTGTCGGTGGGTGGATACAAGAATCAGAATTACAATGTTTTCATAAACAAGAAGGATAAACGTGTTGTTGCTGGCTCGAACAAGGGTCTGTATTTATGCATTTTCGGAAGTGACCAGGATTGCTTTTGCGGGATTCTCTACCCGGAATTCATAGAAAAGGGCTCTTTTATGGAAGAGGTGGCTAACCGGTACAATGTCAGAAATTCAAACAATCCGGTCTTGATAAAAATAAGGCTTAGCGAAAAGACCGTTACGGACTGACATAGACGGTCTGGTCCTGATAGCGGTCGAAGCCAATATAAATATTAATCCCTATACTCTTTTGTAAGTTAAGACCGATGTCGGTCTTGTCGTATGCCTACGCAATTGGAGGTTTGGAGCTATATTTCGGGTGGGAGAAGAACAGGAAGTGTCAGTTCATCTGCATCTTGTCTTTCTTTTGACAAGAACATGCTATAATACACAGGCATATAGGTAATGCCGTTTTCTTCCTTTACCTCCCGTTCGTTGCTGAATACAATGGCATGATGGATGTTGTAAAGTGGGGTGGACAGGAAATTGTCCAATGCGCTGTGAACCTTGTAGTCTTTTCCTGATTTTATTTCCAATGGCAAAGCCTGAAGGTTGTCGTAGTCATCGATGAGATAATCCACTTCGCCCTTCTTTTTGTTGTCAAAATAGTACAACTTGTAGCCGTGAGCATGAAGTTCCTGGGCAACGACCGACTCATATGCCGTACCAAGATTGATGCTGCAATCGTCATGCAGAATGGCATTGACATTTGTATCATAGAGAATGCTGGTAAGTAGCCCCACATCATTGAGATACAGTTTCAAAAGGTTCTTCTGCTCTGATTCAGACAGAGGAAAATGCGGGTTGCTGATTGCATGAACTGAAAGCGCAATGCCGGAATTGATGAGGTATTCAAATTCATCGGCATAGTCGGCGAAGGAACGATGCCTTGTACCTTCGCTAATGTTCTTGGCGATAACGCGCTTCTTCTTGTTTTCCAAATTGGACGGAATCATATCATAAATACGCCTTATGACCAGCTTGTGGTCTTCGTCATACTGCGAGGCATCTATGCGATACAGGTTATGGATGTCACGATGCACCTTACGGCAACGAACTATATTACGCGTTTCGATAAACGTGTTGATGACTTCCGGCAGACCTCCAATAAGAAGATACGTCTTGAATTGACGCAACATATAGTCATGCAAAGCCTCCGAGAGTGATTCGCCTTTCAGAAAACTCTTCTTTGCAGTCTCAATTACGTTTGCTCCACAATCCATAGCCAGTAAGAACTCCTCGAAATCTAAGGGATACATCTCCTCTACGGCAATGCTTCCGAGCGGAACGGACGGAGTTTCAGATAACGCCACTCCCAACTGTGATCCGCTGGCAATGTAGGTGTAGCGGCCTTCCTGATTCAGGAATTTTAGCATTGTCAGTAAAGCTGGATAACTCTGTATTTCGTCCAAAAAGACCAGCGTATTCTCCTTCTTATCAAGATGGTTTCCAGCCAAAGCACTGAGTTGTACATGAAAATCTTGTACACTCTTCACTTTTGCAAACACCCCATCACCTTCTTTGTCTTCCTTGAGGTTTATCTCCACGTAGTTTTTGAAAAGTTTCTTTCCTACATGACGGATAATATACGACTTACCTATCTGTCTTGCCCCATTGATAAGCAGAATTTTATGAGGTTGAGTATTTAGAAAATCTTCAATATGATGTGCATATTTTCTATACAACATGATTTTAGATACTTAAGATGGTGCAAAAGTAGTGGTTATATTTGATATTACAAAGCGATTTGAGAATTATTCCGTAAAATAAGGGTGTTTTTTGAGAATTATTCCGTAAAATAAGGGCGGGTTTTTGAGAATTGTTCCGCGAACAAACAACCGAAATGCTTCACATACGTGAAGAAAAAACTTTATGGCTTGACATAGACGGTCTGGTCCTGATAGCGGTCGAAGCCAATGTTGGGATTGCCTCCGAGCTCCTTGACAACAGACAGGAACCGTTGTTGCTCGGTTGGCGACAGGCTTTTCTCGCCTCGATAGTAGCGGTAATAGGTCGATTTGCCTCCCAGATGCGATTTGTACATCAGCCAACCCGCATTGGCATTCGGAATGGAACCGGCAAGGGCTTTGAATCCGTAGGCAAAACGCTGGATGGTCTTTACGAGATAGTGGGGACATCCTTCGTCTGTCTGTTCTACTTTTTGAGGATTGAGAATACTGAGCGTGTCACTCTCCTGGAGCTGACTCAGATAATTGGCGTATCGAACGCATTTGTCTTTTATGGCACACGTGGAGAACGTGCAACCTGTAGCTGGTGTTATCATATACATATTATGGTTTGAATGATTCGTCTATTTTGTGATTTGAAAATGTGTCCTCGTGACCGGTCTTGGTGCCAAGCGATGAAACTCCAGTTCCATAGGGAGGGAACTGTAGTTCCATAAGGTGGAACCAACGCAGGCACAAGGGAGGGCTGGATGCGCAGGACCTCATCGTTGCTGAACCAGTAGGGGATATTTTCCGTCCGCAGTTCGTGCAGCACTTGGGCATAGAGCTGTGCGTAGGGGATGGGGGTGGTGTTGTCGATGAATGACCCCTTGCGGATTTTCAGGCAGAGGAAGCGCCTGCTGCCCGTGGGGTCGCAGAGGGGATGCTCATCGTTGGTGGTGGCCAGGAAGGAAGCATAGCGACAGCGGTCCTCCTGGGCCTTGCCGAAGATGGGACGCCCGTTCACCTTCACCTTGGAGAGCGTCTGTTTCAGTTTTCCCTGCTGGCTGGCTCCCATGTTGGCAAACTCATCGATGTTCACCAGCAGGTTGTGCGTCAGGGCCATCTCGCTGTCGAACTTATTGCCGAAGTTGATGTGATCCAGATAGTACTCGCGCAGGTGTTCCGGCAGCAGCCGTACGGCAAAGGTGCTCTTTCCGCACCCCTGCGTACCAATCAGTACGGGAACGCACTCGTTGCCGTGGAGGGTGTCCATGCCCAGCCAGTGAGCCACGGCAGAGCGCATCCAGGTGGCACACCAAGCCAGCTGTTCGCTGGTGATGCCTGGCAGCCGGCCGAAGAGTTCCGCTACATGGTTGTGTCCGTCCCATTCGGGCAGCCCCTCCAGATACTCACGGATAGGGTCGTAGGTGGGAACGGCATCCGAGTAGATGTACTCCTCGATGTTCTGGCGTGGCGTCTTATCGCCCCCAACGCCTTCTTTCTTGGCATGGCGCACGATGCTGTTGACGAGCTGAGTGGTGACGGGTGTCCATTCGCGTGACTTGTCATCGACAGCTTTCGCTTTACTCATTTCAACCTTGCCGTTCAGCAGGTTGCGACGGAACAGGTAGTTCTCGCCCAGGAAAGCCTCTACCTCGTAGATGGCTCCCTGCATCTCGGTCATCATCAGGGGTGACACGGGATTTTCGATAGATAGGTTTTCTTTCATTTGCAACAATTTTTTCGTTTGACGTTGCAAAGATACAACCAAAATGGACAAATTATTCAATTTTCCCTGATTTCGAAATTCAATTTTCGGGACAATATCCGGCAATCCTCTGATTTACAAAGAATAAAAAGGAACGAGAAAAATGGGCATTATACAGTATAAAAAAAACAGTGCTAATTTGTGTCCCATGTTTATGATGGGATGTTGTCGATTTCTTTGAGTCGCTGACGCTTGGTCAAAGCGGCCGAGCGGATGATTATCGATCATTCGTTTATCGATCATCGCCTATTCGTCGTCCCATACCTGACGGCATGGTGTTTTGGCTGTCTGTATTGCCCAGCCATGTTATGGCTGGCTACCATTGTCTGATGCCTATGGCATCACCCCATCCAAATCGTTTTTCCCATTGACGAGTATCGGCATTAGCAGTGCAAAATTACAAATTTTTCTCTCGCTTAATGGTATCCTTGAGCTACGCTCGAAGATACTCACGCTCGGCAATGCAAAAAAAGAAGGCTTTCTTTTGCCATTGCCCTCGCTTAATCGTATCTTTGACCTGACGGTCGAAAATTAGCATAATTCAACATTCGCATGTTCAAACCCCAAAGGGGTGACATAACACAGGATAGGGCGTGAGCCCTATTTATCAATAGGTTATAAACCCCTAAAAGTCCTGTTGGGACGGCATAATTCCATATAGCATGGGGATATGAAAATATGTCGCACTTTGACTTTTGTCTTCCAATGTCGCGACTCGGCATAGTCAAAGCGAACTTTGCCTCTGCACTCACTGCTCCATTGGTTCAGTGCTCTGAGGGAGAGACATTCGCTGGAAACGTAGCGCTTACGCACTACGCTATTATATGCCGTCCTCCGTCGGCAGAAGAGGTCTGTGTCCCTCCGTCGCAAGTGGATACTTGCTCCCCTTTGTGGGGCCGAAGCCACATTCGGTGGCTTCTGTGAACGCCCCAGTCGCCCCTCATCGGGCCGTAGTGAGATTTACTCACTACTGTAAACACCCTCTTCGCCCTTTCAGGGTTTTATAACTTGCGAAATAGGGTGTCCAATTTGTTGTACTCATTTTTAAGCAGAAAGTATATTTCTGCGTTTCACCATGGGATTTGGCTTTATGCTACACATCTTCCAGTGTTTTACATCAAGCATTGTCGTTCTTTCCATAGCTATACTGATATCAATTCTCTTAATGTTGTCTATGTTATGAAACCTTGACTTGAGAGGCACAAACAGTATTGACTCTGTAAAACCGTTAGTCCTGTTCATCGGCATCCTATCCTTAAATAGTCCAAAGTCAGACTCTATTATGTCCGAAGAGATGTTGTGCACAGGATGTTTGGTTGTCAACAGCTTGCTTTCTGTGTCAAAATACTCGTTCATGCTGTCTTTCAAACATCTCATTCTCTCATTGCCATCCAGAAGCCTCTTCCTCATGGCATCCTTGCACTTGCCTATGGTCTTCAGGGAGAATCCTTCCTGCTTGCAGATTTCCATTATGTCAGCGTATGTCGATAGCACTTCGTCCAACTCCTCCACAAGTCCTGCGTTCCTGTAGACAAACGAGAAGTAATACTTTTCATCTTTTGTCATTCTATGATAGTTAAGCAGTATCTTCTTTGCCCAGTCAATGATTGGATACATGTTCATGAAGCGAGCCATGCTTCTTTGCTTTGGGGGCATGAGATAGGCAAACCTGGTCAAGGCCAGATGCTTGGTATTTCCAACAAGATTCTTAAAGTTGACAAAATCATCGTCTTTCTCATAAACCCACTTCAGATACATGGCAAATGTATGGCTAATATCCTTGTGGTGTGGCAGTTCCGAAAGTTCCATTGCCTTCATCAGGTTCTTTCCATTATCAGTAATGCAGTACTCTGGCTCGTGCTTCTGCTCTGAGGCAATCTCATTGCAGAAATCCCTGACCTTCTCTGCAGGCCAGTTGTTGGAGATAGCCATTCCGACAACCTCCTCGTCTGCATGTGTAAGGGCTTTCCCCGTATGATCTGCCGGCACTTTCAAAGCCAGTAACAGTTGCTGGTCATTAACGGATATGCTTGCGTCCAATATGAGTGCATATGCTTGTGTTATGTCTATATTCTTGTGCTTCATAGTGTCAATACCCATCTTTGCAAGCCATGTTCTTATTGTGGTGTGGCAGGGAGCACCGCCCAGTAGTCCGTTAAACATAAACGCAACAACCTCTACAGTCTTTGCAGCCTGCCTTGGGCTGGCTCCAACATAGATGCACAGTAACAGCGACATCTGGATTAGGAATCCTGAATAGGTGTACCGTTTAATAGCATCGAGAGTAACAGTCGTTGTTCTTTGGTTAATGCTATGGTCTTGGTGTCTTTTTTTTTACGTTCCTTACTGAGCTCTCTCCTGGCTTTCCTGGCTTCGGCCTTAGCTTCTTTTGTCTGTTTCCTGGCTTCTGCCAACTGCTCCTCCAACCTCGCAATCTTTATGTCCTTTTTCATGATTAACCATTTGACTATTAGACCATAAAGATACAATAAATTTGTGAGATATGCAAGTTTTTTGTGAATTATTTTCGACTTATTTTGTTGATTCTTAAAGTATTAAATTCTGATTATGTAGAGAGTGTTAGTACAACAAATTGGACACCCTACTTGCGAAAGTTGAATTAGCATAAAAAAACTCATGAAAAGATTGAGGGCCATGGGAGCATTTGTGGTTTCTGCCACGATGGAACAGGGGCAGGTGACGGACGTACATGTGCTGTCCGAAAAGGGCGGCCATCTGTCCATCCTGTTGCCGGGTGATACCCAGCCGAGGGAGTTTGAAACGCAACCCGGTGAATGGATAGCGTTGCCCTAAAACCCGATTCGCTCTTTCTTATCAGTCAACCTTTTCGAGGGCCACTTTCTTGATCATCAGGTTCGGACCGCTTTCGCAAAGGGATTTCAACGTGATTTTGCCATCGGCACAGTCCGCGGGAGTGATGTCGAAAGAAAGGGTTGTGCCACTGGTGTGATCGCCCAGATGTACTGCGGGCTTATTCTCGCAGAAGAGGCTACCCGAACGGCCCGCCTTGTTGGGATCTTCAAAGGTAACTTTCAGCCGCATGGCGCGTTTCTCGGGTACGCGGATGTCCAGTTTCATCTCCCATCCATACCAGTAAGTGCCCGTTTCGTCCAACCATGCTCCTGAACAATCTACGTCATAATCGTATCCGTTGCGCAGGAAAACCCTGTCGGTCGTGCGTGAATAATTGCTGTTCCCATAGTTTTCCAGTTTGCCGCCAGAGAGTATGAGGGCGAGAGCATTGGCCGTATCTTTCGCGTTGAACTCATCCTTTCTGCCGTGATTCTGAATAAGCGTCTCAATATCGTTGTCTGAGAGCGTGGAGGTGGGCTGGAAGGCGGTACTGTTCATGTAGCCGAGGAGACTGTTGAGCAACTGGCGACCAGCTACGCGGTTTTCAATGTTATCGAAAAAGTCAACACCGCTGACGAGCAACTTGCCCTTGCCTACCTGACACTCGAATAGCATGGCCAGCGGACGGGCGGTGAACCAGTCGTCGATGATGCGGACAACAGGAGTGATAGGTGTCTCGAAGATGTCCAACCGAATTGCCTGGGCATGGCTCATGGCATCTTGCCATTGGTAGTCGCTGACCTTCTCGGTGGGGAATTCTGCCAGAGCAGGATGGGCTGGATCGCAGAGGATGCCTAAGGTGTGTGGCGGCTGCTTATGGGTCCAGGCGGTATTCCAGAAGATACTGGAAAAGCCCACGCCGACATAACCACCGGCTGCTTTGCTCAACGTCCCTTTCCGGAGGGAAAGAAGTACGTTGGCACCATCTCTCAACTGCTGGAGTACCGAATCGTTGAGTTCCTCGGCAAGGAGTACGGAGCCCTGTTCAGACGGTTGCTGAGTGGGATATACCCAAATGTTCCAACTGTTGACATAGTTGTCGAGCGCAACCTCGAACTCAAGTTCTACGGGAACGGAGATGTCGCCGAGACTGCATTGTACATCGCCAACTTTCAAGCAGTTGCCAATGGGCAATGTGGGCACGGCAAACGAACCTGCCTGAAGGGTCTTGCCTGACTTGTCGTGTAGATTCCAACGAACGTTCTTGTCCGTCATGGGCTCTTTGTAATTTGCCAGTTCGATGCTAGCCACGAAGGCCTCATCGTTCTGGAAAATGAGTTTGTCCATGCGTGCCAGCGGAACAATGGAATTGCAGAAACGGCGGTATTCCGCAGCATCGGTATATCCCTTCTCTTCCCAGAATGCATCGAGAGGACCTACAAGAGCCGTACCCTGACCGGAGAAGTCGTTGATGCCCAGCAGCTGGAAGCCACCGAAGTTCTTTGTACGCAAGGCTGCCTCAATGTCTGCTTTGTAGCAGAGTGTCTGCAAACGACCGGAAGCATAAAGAAAGTCGTCGGCAAGTTCTGACATGCCGTTGTTTGTCAGGAAATCCCGGAAAATCTCGAAGTTGCGTGCCTTATAGACACCTGTATATTTCTCTATCTCGTGGAAGTTGGGATAGACACACCATTGACCGATTTCGTGGCTGATAATAGGCTGAGTGGGGAACTTCGCGGTATAGCCATGCCAATCGTAGCTGGTTGAGGGGCTGTTGGCATTGATGATGGATTTCAGACCACCACCCCAAGCCTGGATACGGGGAGCAGGATCGCACAGGTAATCATTTTCGGGTATGTTGGGCCATCCGGCTGCACTTACATAGAGACGGCGGGGGTCGGTCTTTGTCCAGTATGACGTGAAGTTCTTGAGGTAGTTGACATAGTCTGCTCCACTCGGCTCGTTGCCGTAGGCCATGAAACAGAACGAAGGATGATTGCCAAATTCACGTATGATACGCTTGGACTCTTCGATGAGAAAAGCATCCGTGGGCGTACCCTCGCCAAGTATGTTGCACCAGGCCGAGCACTCTATCTGAAAATACATGCCAAGTTCATCGGCTGCCTCGAAGGCGGCAGCGGGAGGACACCAGGAGTGGAAACGGAGGTGATTGAGACCGTATGACTTGCAGACCTTCAATTCGCGCAGCCACTCTTCCTTGTCTGTGGCAGGATAGCCCGTGTGGGGGAAGGTGCCGCAATGAAGCGTTCCGCGCATGAAGGCGGGATGACCATTCAGGCAGAGTACACCATTGTTGTTCGCTATCTTGCGGAAACCGAAAGTGACATTGCCTTTATCCTGGCTGTCATTGAGGGCATATTGGAACTTATAGAGGGTGGGAGAGAACTCGTCCCATTCCTTTACCTGACCGCTTATCGTGACGGTCCCCTTGACGGTATTCATACCTTTGGAGAGGTGGCAATCCACCTTCTCGTTGTCGTTGCCGACACGCATGAGAAGCGTTTCATCGCATTCTTCTGCCGACCAAATTTCTGCCACTACGTCCACTTTCTGCTGTTCGGCAGAAGGATAGAGGTCCACGTGAGTGACGGCTGTACGTGGCTTGATCTCAAGTTCCATACGACCCACAATGCCGTTCCAATTGCCTTGTGTGTGGTCGGAAATGCTATGGGCATTGGCGCCTGGATTGATGTCGTGCACTTCGTTGTCCACACGGACGGTGAGCGTGTGACGCCCAGGGGTGAGACGGCCCGTAAGATCAAACTCCTGAGGGGCGCCCAATGCATTTGCTTCGCCCACCTGTTCGTCGTCCACCCAAACGGTTGATTGCCAATGGACACGTTCAAAGAACAAGCGAACGAAACTGTTTTCTACCTCTTTCGGTACATCAATCTCGCGCTGATACCATGCAACACCCCGATAGTAGAAGTCTGGTTGTAGCCAACTGGGGATTTTGAAGTTGTCGGGATCCCGATAGGGTGCATACAGGCTGTCGTGCCACAACGAATGGTCTTGGATGTCACCCGTCCAGGATGTGTTGATGTCCACAGCATTGCCCTTGCCATTGGTGAGCATGGAGCCGGGGAGGGATACACGGTCGCTGAGTGTGGTGTTGTACCAGCCCTCGTTGATGCCGACATTCTCCGGATCCATGGCAAAGCGCCATTCACCGCTTAGGTCGATGGTGTTCTTTTTGCATCCTGTCAGGCATGCAAAGATGAACGATAGTAGAATAAAAAGAGTCTTTCTCATGTACGTTGTTCTTTTATCTATATATTAAAGTTCCTACTGGTTTTTCTCCTTATTTGAAATGACAACTTCTCGGTTCATGCGACATCTCTCCTCCTGCTGTCTGTGGAATTTCATCTTTTACAATGTTGTGGCAGATAGGACGGAAAAAAGCAACCGTCATCTCTATTTAACGCATATTTCTGTTCCAAAAGTAGTAAAAAAAACGTTCTTCACGAAAACAAAGGCAAAAAAAATCGGAGGAAAGAACCAAGTTGCTTTCCTCCGATAGGATGAACGTGAAAAAACGGGTTATTTCACGTATTCGGCCAGATCGGTCAGGCGCATATCGCCCTTGCGCTGGAATGTGTCGTGCATGGCAAAGGCTGCACTCAGACAATGGTGGGTGTGACCACCGAACTTCTCGGCGTACTTCAGGTAATCCTGGAGCAGAGGACGATAGTCGGGATGTGCTACCTTTATCAGTTCGTTGGCCTTCTGCATAGAGCTCTTGCCACGCAGGTCGGCTACACCATATTCCGTGATGACGGCATCGATGAAATGGCTTGTGTGGTCGATATGAGAGCAGAAAGGTACGATGCTGCTGATGGCTCCGCCCTTGGTGGTACTACCGCAGGTGAAGATGCTCAGATAGGCGTTGTTCGTGAAGTCGGCAGAACCACCGATACCGTTCATCATCTTGGTACCGCAGATCTTAGTGCTGTTCACGTGGCCGTAGATGTCGGCTTCGATGGCCGTATTCAGGGAGCAAACACCGATGCGGGCGATGACTTCGGGACAGTTGCTGATCTCGGAGGGGCGCAGCACGAGCTTGTCCTTGAAGAAGTCCATATCGCGATAGATGCCTTTCAGACAGTCGTTCGTTACGGTCAGAGAGCAGGCAGAAGCGCTCAGGACGCGACCTTCGCGCATCAGCTGAACGGGAGCATCCTGCAATACTTCGGTGTAGATGTTGAAGTTGGGCACTTCCTTGCATTGTCCCAGTGCACCGAGGACGGCATTGGCGCCACTGCCCACACCGCTCTGCAGGTTCAGGAAGCTGGCGGGAATCTTGCCGCTCTTCAGGTTGGCCAACAGGAAGTCGGCTACGTTCTGTCCTATCTGGGTGGTGATGGGGTCGGCATCCTTGAATGCGCGAGCCTCGTCGGGGATATTACATTCAACGACACCGATGATGCGGTTTACATCGACCTCTACATAGGGCTTACCGATACGGTCGCTGGCCTTGGTTATCATGATGGGGGTACGGAAGGGATGATCCTCGATTTCGTACACATCGTGGATACCCATACAGCTGGGCTCGTGGAATGCGTTCAGCTCAACGAAGATGCCTTCGGTGGCCAGACGACATACGGTGGGGCTGATACCACCGGCTGCTGTCAGGTAGATATGAGCCTTGTTGCCTACGACTTCTACGGCACAGGCCTCGATGATAGCCCAGTTGACCGGACCCAGATAGCCTTGGCGGATCTGAGTGGCCATGTTGGACAGGTTCAGGTCGCTATAGGCCAGTTCGTTCTGGTTTACGTGCTTGCGGAAATCGGGATTTGTGGTGTAGGGGGCACGGAAATTGATGGCTTGTGCGTTGGCCAATGCGCCATCGCAACTCTGACCGGTGCTGGCACCCGTGAAGATGTTGATCTTGAAGGGACGGCCGGCTGCATGTTCTGCTTCTGCCTTTTTTGCAATTTCTGCAGGGATGCTTTTGGGAACACCTGCTGGAGTAAAGCCACTCAGGCCAATGGTCTGACCATTTTGAATCATTGCTGCAGCTTCTGCAGCGGAGATCTTTCTGAATTCCATTGTGTTATGTAAATTAATATTGGAGTTTCCGTTAAATACGATGCAAAGATAGCTATAATTATGCATAATTCAAAATGCATAATGCATATTTCTTTTAGTCGCTGTGATTCGCGAACAATAGACGGTATTGAGCATCCATCTGCTGGCAGAGCTTCTCCATGGGCAAGTCCAATAGGACGGACACTTGTTCATACAACTCCCTTATGGGGCGTTCATCGTCATCGGATTCCAGAAGCAGTCGGTCAAGTGGGCATTGCCGAAGGCTTTCTTCGTTGAAGCGAAAACCGAAGGAGACGTAGAAACCGCTTTGTAAAAGACTGTTCAGTTGCTGAGGTTTCCCCCGGAATCCGTGGAAGATCCATGATTGGGTGACAGGCTTGCTGTGGCGGAGAAAGAGAAGATCGTCCAGGGCGCGGACGCAATGGATAAGGAGGGGTTTCCGCTGTTCCTCGCTCCATCCGATGTGCTTCAGAAAAACCTCCTTTTGTAGGGGGTAGGGCGTCTTGCACACCTTGTCCAAACCACATTCTCCGATGGCCAGGATGTCTGTGGGCGGTTCCAATGTATTCCAATCAGCTGGGATGTGCCATGGGTGAATACCCCATGTTTCCTGTCCTTGAACCAATGCCTCTTCGCCTGTTCGGGCGGGATGGTGTGTGTGAAAGTCGATGAACGTCATGGTACGGGATCGTAACCGTGTCCACCCCACGGATGGCACCTGAGGATTCGGCGTATGGCCAGATAAAGCCCTTTGACTGGACCGTGTTTCTGGATGGCCTCTATCGCATATTGACTGCAGGTGGGTGTGAAACGGCAGGACGGAGGGGTCAGGGGGGAGATGCATTTCTGATAGAAACGGATCGGCAGAATGAGGATGTCGGCAAGGAGCTTACGCATGTTCCTGAATACGGGTCAATAGGTTCTTTACCTTTTCTGAAACGACCTGTGTGGGATACAGGTCATCGCTTAGCCAAAGAAAGGCAATGTTTTGATGTGAGTCGGGCGAAAGCAGGTGCTTGTGCTGGCGATAGGCTTCACGTATTTGTCGTTTTATCAGGTTACGTTTGACGGCCTGCTTGAAATGTCTTTTCGATACGGAGATGAGAATCTGGCTGACAGGTTGCTCTGTTGGCATGAAGACCACACGTATGGGATAGGCTGCAAGGGATTTCTGCCCGCCTTGGAATAACGCCTCTATCGCCTTTTGACTGCAAAGGCGTTCTGCTTTGCTGAGCGTATGTCGTATGGCGGCGCTATTATCCATTCACTTTGGCCAGATAGGCTTTCAGTGCAGCGGTGATGCTGGGGTATTGTGCCGTGGGTGCTTCCAGGTCTAACCGAAGTCCGGCATCTTTGACGGCCTTGGCGGTGGCTGGACCAAAAGTGGCGATGGCCATATCGCCTTGCTTGAAATCCGGGAAATTCTTTAGCAGAGACTGTACGCCACTGGGACTGAACAGAATGATCATATCGTAATTGAACGTCTCATTGGCTCCGAAGTCATTGCTTACGGTACGGTACATAACGCCTTCGGCGTGTATCAGTCCCTTGCTGTCGAGTAGCTTAGGCAGTTCTTCGTTGTGTACGTCGCTCACAGGAATGAAAAACTTTTCACCCTTGTGCTTCACCATTTGCGGAACGATGTCATCGACTTTTCCTGTCGTGCCAAAAAAGATTTTACGCTTTCGGTACTGTACGTACTTTTGTATGTAAAGTGCAACGGTTTCCGTGATGCAGAAGTATTTCATCTCTTCCGGGATGGTGACGCGCATTTCCTTGCATAACTGAAAGAAATGGTCGATGGAATGCCGAGACGTAAAAACGATGGCTGTATAGTGTAGGATGTTTATCTTCTGCTGTCTGAATTCCTTTGGACTAACGCTTTCGACCTTGATAAACGGGCGAAAAACGATTTCGACACCCTGTTTTTGGGCGATTTCATAGTAGGGGGACTTCTCTGAAGAGGGCTTAGGTTGGGAAACCAATATCTTCTTTATCATTTGTCCTAATTTTTTTCAATCAAAAAACGTAATAATTTTTGCCAAGGCAACCCAGATGATAAGTAAGGGTGTCAATTCTAGGGTGCAAAAATACACAAATAAATGCAAAATACAATGAATTTTGCCAAAAAAGATAGCGTGATACCGATAAATAAGTAGTAATTTGATGAATAACAAGACACCTACAACCAACAAGAGTGCTGTTTGTGGGGTTGGACGAGAGAACAATATGCCCATGGTGAGGGGTAGTAGGATGACCACTTCGGACAGGGTAATGAAAGAGGCTCCTTTGGACCATTCTTGTCGTTGTTTTTTCGTAAAAAATATCCACGAAACAAAGGAGAAAAGCAGTTGCTTGAACAGGAAATATACAGCCCAACAGGCCACGTATGTTCCCAATAAGGTATAGATGGCATTCGTGTCGTAGAGCCGAGTGAGGAATTCGGGCCGTACGGAGGTGTACAACAACGTGCCAATCAGGCAGAGTGTGGCAAAAAGCAGTAGGGTGGTGTATGGGCTTATTGCATAGGTCTCGTTCGTCCGTACCGAAAATGGCGGCAGGAAAAAGTTCTTGAGTTGGGTAATGTGGTATTTTCTGTTACTGAAATATATGCTGATGGTTATCGTGGTGAACAGCAGAAGCAACAGGATAATCCAGTCGTCTTGCCATATAAAGAACGGGCGACTCTCGACAGGCATTCCATAGGGCTTGACAAAGAGTTCCGGATGAAACAGCTCGTTTCCGGAAAAGAAGCTCTCCTTGTAGTACGCAGGAAAAGTGTATGTCGTGTCAGGAATGTCTATGATATAATTCATATAATGAACGTAGATTGCAAATGCCGACGGATAAACGCCCAACGATTAGATGAAAATCAGGAATTATGAATTAGTTCCAACGCTTCTTCCGGAGTGACAGCCACTTCCCATAGGGGCGCCTTCTGTGGGCGCATGAAATGCTTGGTATTCGCTTCTTCCAGCATTCGCAGCAACGAATCGTAATATCCGTTCGTGTTCAGAATGACGAGTGGCTTGCGATACAATCCCAGTTGCCTCCATGTGATGAGTTCCAGCAGTTCTGCAAAAGTTCCGCAGCCGCCAGGCAGGACGATGGCTCCGTCGCTCTGGCTGGCCATCTTTTCCTGTCGGCTATGCATGTCGGGTGTGGCGATGATGGTCGTCATCCCAGTATGACACCATCCATTTTCTATCATGAACGTCGGAATGATGCCGATGGCTTGGCCGCCGGCACCCAGACAAGCATCTGTACAGGCCCTCATCAGACCTGTATTACCCGCACCGTTTACCAGCGTAATGCCCTGTTCGCCCATAAGGGTTCCCAGCCGCTCTGCTGCCTGATGGTAGCAGTCGTCAATGGTTTCGCTGCTGGCGCAATATACGCAGATACTGTTAACGCGCATACTTTGTCCTATAAGGCGAAATTTTCACGTATGATGTCAACGTAATCCAGTTTCTCCCAGGTAAAGAGTTCCACGGTCACCGTCTTTGTGCCTCCGTTGTACTGCGAGTCGAAAGTCTTCGTCACGATACGGGGCTCGCGGCCCATGTGACCGTAGGCGGCCGTTTCCTCGTAGATGGGATTTCTCAGTTTCAGCCGTTGCTCTATCTCGTAGGGCGTCAACGTGAAGATTTCCGGAATCCGGGCAGCTATTTCCCCATCGGAAAGAGATACGTGCGAGGTGCCGTACGTATTTACATAAATGCTGACGGGTTTGGCCACTCCGATGGCGTAACTCAATTGTACCAGCATTTCATCTGCCACACCGGCAGCCACCATATTCTTGGCAATGTGGCGGGCAGCGTATGCGGCTGAACGGTCAACCTTCGAAGGGTCCTTTCCGCTGAACGCACCGCCTCCGTGTGCACCTTTTCCTCCGTACGTGTCAACGATGATCTTGCGTCCTGTCAATCCGGTATCTCCGTGTGGGCCTCCGATTACGAACTTGCCGGTCGGGTTTACGTGATACTTGATTTCTCCGTTGAAAAGAGCCTTTACCCGTTCATCCGTAATGGTTTCTTTCACACGAGGTATCAGAATGTTGATTACGTCGTGGCGAATCTGTTGCTGCATGGCCTCGTCCGTTGCAAATTCATCGTGCTGTGTGCTCAGGACGATGGTGTCGATGCGTACGGGATGGTTGTTGTCGTCGTATTCGATGGTTACCTGACTCTTGGCGTCGGGCCGTAGGTAGGTCATTACCGTTCCTTCCCTACGTATTTCGGCCAATACGATGAGCAGACGATGTGCCAGATCCAGGCTTAGTGGCATAAAGTTCGGTGTCTCGTTCGTGGCGTAACCGAACATCATGCCTTGGTCGCCGGCCCCTTGTTCTTCCTCTTGTTTGCGTTCTACCCCGCGATTGATGTCGGGACTCTGTTCATGAATGGCAGAGAAGACGCCGCACGAATTTCCGTCGAACATGTATTCGCTTTTCGTGTAGCCGATACGGTTGATGACTTCACGGGCAATGCGTTGCAAGTCAACGTACGCCTGTGTCTTGATTTCTCCTGCCAGGATGACTTGTCCTGTTGTGACAAGTGTTTCACATGCTACTTTCGATTCAGGATCGAAAGCCAGCAGTTTGTCCAATACGGCATCACTGATTTGGTCAGCCACTTTGTCGGGATGACCTTCTGAAACGGATTCAGATGTAAATAAATAACCCATAGTCTTATTTTTTAATTAATAATGTATGGGGAAAGAAATAGGGCAAGGATGCATGACAGAACTACAAGATAAGCTTTGTCGTTTTAGCATTTTTTACTGTGGTTGCAAGCAGCCCAAATCTATCCACATTTGTTTTCGGCTGCAAAGATAGTAAATTAATGCATAATTCATAATGCATAATTCATATTTTTTGCAGATCCATGTGAAAATAACACACAAAACCTATGCCATTACTTCTGCCAATGGCTTCATCACGAAATCCCGTTCCTCCATTCTTGGGTGAGGAATTTTCAGGTCGGGTTCATCAATCGTCAGTCGGTCGTAAAGCAGCAGGTCGATGTCTATCGTCCTGTCATAGTGGATGCCGTTGTGACTCTTTCTGGTCCGTCCCAGTTCCCTCTCTATCCTTTGGGTAATCAGGAGACATTCCTGTGGTGTGGCTTCGGTCTTCACACGACAAGCGGCATTCAGGAACGGATGCGAGGAACAAAAACCCACGGGTTCTGTTTCCATGAATTGGGAGACGCGCTCCACCGCACCAAGGTATTCGTTGAGCTTGTCAATGGCTTTCAGCAGCAATGCTTTTCGGTTGCCCAGGTTGCTGCCCAGCCCTACGTACAAAGTATGTTGCTCCACTATGGGTTAATCCTTCAGGATGAGCATGGCATCTCCGTAGGTGCCGAATCTGTAACGGTTGCTCGAATCGTTCTCGTTGTGTCGGAGCGCTTCCTTGTATGCCGTCATGATGATGTCGTAACCGCCGAAGGCACAGGTCAGCATGAGTAGTGTGCTATAGGGCAGGTAGAAATTGGCAATCATGGCATCTGCCAGGGTAAAGTCGTAGGGGGGGAAGATGAATTTGTTTGTCCATCCATCGTACTCCTTCAACTTTCCATCGGCACTGACGGCCGTTTCCAGCACACGTTGTACTGTGGTACCTACAGCTATGATCTTGTGTCCATCTTCTTTGGCCTTGTTTATCATATTGCATGCCTCTTCGGTAACATGCATCTCCTCGCTGTCCACTTTGTGCTTGGTCAGGTCTTCCACGTCAATGCCCCTGAAATTGCCCAGTCCGCAATGCAGTGTGACAAAGGAGAAGTCAACACCTTTTATCTCCATCATTTTCAGTAGTTGGGGAGAGAAATGCAGTCCTGCGGTGGGTGCGGTTACGGCACCCTCGTTCTTGGCAAAGATGCACTGGAAATCTTCCAGGTCTTCCGGGGTGGAATTTCTTCTCAGGATTTCTTTTGGAATGGGGGCTTCGCCTAAGGCATACAAGGCACGCTTGAACTCTTCGTGAGGCCCGTCGTATAGGAAACGTAGCGTACGACCTCTACTGGTGGTGTTGTCGATGACTTCGGCCACCATGGAATCATCCTCTCCAAAATATAGCTTGTTGCCGATACGTATCTTTCTGGCGGGATCAACGAGGACGTCCCACAGACGCATGTCGCGGTTCAGTTCCCTTAGCAGGAAAACCTCGATTTTTGCACCGGTCTTCTCCTTGTTTCCATATAGGCGTGCAGGGAAGACCTTGGTGTCGTTGAATACGAAGACATCTTTCTCGTCAAAGAACTTCAAGACATCCCGAAAAGATTCGCGATGTTCTATTACCCCACTTTTTGTGTGTACGACCATCAGTTTGCAATCGTCGCGGAACGGTGTTGGTACTTGAGCGATGCGCTCTTCGGGCAATTTGTACTTGAACTGTGAAAGCTTCATTATGGTTATGCTGTTATTGGTTTTCTGTTAAATGTTCTATCTCTTGTTGTGCCAGCCATTGGGGAAAATCCTCTATGCTCATGCAATCTTCCACGCGGACAGGGCCGACTTGTGTTCGTCTGAGTGAAATTAGGTGGGCTCCACTTTCCAAGGCCTGCCCGATATCCCGTGCCAAAGCCCGTATGTAGGTTCCCTTGCTGCAGATGATACGTAGGGTCAGTTCCATCGCTTTCGGCTGAAAGGAGAGTTGCTTGATTTCATCGATGACCAAAACCTTGGGCTTCAACTCAACATCTTTTCCCTTTCGAGCCAGGTCGTAGGCTCTTTTTCCGTTGACCTTACAGGCGGAAAAAGCTGGTGGAACCTGTTCTATCCTCCCTACAAACTTTGGTAGCACCTTGTCGATGAGGTTTTGTGTGATATGGTCGGTCGGGTATGTTGCGTCTATCGGTTTCTCCAGATCATAGGAGGGTGTCGTGGCTCCCAGTTTCAGGGTGGCAACGTATTCCTTGGTGTCGGATTGCAGTTCTTCTATCTTTTTCGTGCTTCGTCCGGTGCAGATGATCATGACACCGGTGGCAAGGGGATCCAATGTGCCGGCATGTCCTACCTTTAGTTTCTTCACTCCCATTTTCTCGCAGAGCAATCTGCGTATCTTAGCCACGAGATTGAAAGAGGTCCAAGTGTAGGGCTTGTCTATGTATAGTATTTCTCCTTGTTCGAAATTCACGTTACCTAATTAGAACGGGTGTTAGACAAAATTGCAAATAATCAGGATGCTGCCCACAACAAAGCAGTAGATGCCGAAATAGATGAGCTTCCCCTTGCGTACGAGACCGATCATCCATTTACAGGCGAGACATCCACTCAGGAAGGCGGCAAAGAATCCCAGACTCAGGGCCGATATGGAGATGTTTCCGGCGGTTGCTTCAACGCCCCCCTTCATGGCTTTCAGAATGTCCAGGAGTGCTTCTCCTAAAATGGGGGGAATGACCATCAGGAACGAGAATTGTGCCAACTTAGACTTGTCGTTTCCCAGCAGGAGGCCGGTGGCTATGGTACTGCCCGAACGGCTCAGTCCTGGCAATACGGCAACTGCCTGTGCCAATCCGATGATGAAAGCGTCTTTCGTGCCGACTTCCTCTTTCTGACGGGTTTTTGCATAATAGCTGAAGGTCAGCAGCAAGGCCGTTATGATGAGGCAGATTCCCACGATAAGCAGGCCGCTGCCGAAGATGGTTTCTACTTGGTCTTTGAAGAAGACACCCACAATACCCACGGGTATCATGCTGACTAGGATAGCCAGGGCGTATTTCCGTTCCTTGTTCCACAACGAGGCATTCGTATCGAAGATGCCACGTATCAACCATACAATTTCTCTCCACAGGATGACCAGGGTACTCAGCACGGTGGCCACATGTACGGCAATGGTAAAGGTCAGGTTGCTTTCTCCGTCTATGCCGAAAAGTGAGGAAGCGATGGTCAGGTGACCGCTGCTGCTGACGGGCAGGTATTCGGTCAGTCCCTGTAATATACCTAATAATAAGGCTTGTATTTCGCTCATTTTTTATTTTTTGTCTGCGTTATCGTTGTCGTTCCCTTTGGGGGTGTGCATAATGGCAAAAATCACAAAGATGAAACCTGCAAAGCAGATGATAGGTGCCACTTTGATACGCCTGACGCTGAAGATGTCGGGATTGAATACACCCTCGGCACTGCCGGAACCGGACATCAGGATAAATCCGATGATGATAATCATCATGCCGATGGCCAACAAAATGAAATTTTTCTTGTCGAATGCAAAATTGTTCATATCGATTAATATAGTTTGTTCTCGTGTGTTTTCAGATAATGGGTAACGGACAGATAGGTGCAGGCCATGGAGATGAATAGTCCGAAGGCTAGTACGACGATTGCTATGATGCACATTACGGAGGGGGTGACATATTGTTTTACTACCTCGTCGCGCCCACCGGCCCATTGCAGTCCGCCTATCAGGATGCCGATGGCCAGCAAACCGGAATATAGTCCTATCCAGAAACTCCTTTTCATAAAGGGCTTGCGGATGAAACTCCATTGTGCTCCCACCAGTTTCATCGTGTTGATGATGAAGCGTCGGCTATAGACGCTCAACCGAACCGTATTGTTTATCAGACTCATACTGATCAGGATTAGCAAGGCGGCTACTACGAGCAGAAAAATGGAAACACGACCCAGGTTTTTGTTAATGCTTTCTACCAGTTCCTGCTGATAGATGACCTCGTTGATAATCTTATTGCCTTTCAGCCGTTGCGAGATCAACAGCAAACTGTCCATACAGGCATATTCTGCCTTCATCTTCAGGTCCATGGAGATGGAGAAAGGATTGGCTCCCAGGAAGTCTGTGGGATCTGTACCCATCAGTTCCGTCTGTTCCTTTAGGGCATCTTCTGCGCTGATGTATTGGATGTCGCTTATGTATCGTTGGGTTGCCAGTTCACTTTCCAGTTCATGTGCTTCCTCTTCCGTCACATCGTCCTGCAGTACGATGGTCATCGTCAGATCTTCCCTTACCTCTCGGCTCATCCGGTGGGCTGTCAGGGAAAAGAACACCACCAATCCCAGTAGGATCAAGACCATGGTAATGCTAATAGAGCTTGTTACGGCTTGCCAGCGCCAGGATGAATGTCTTCTTCTCTTGCTCATAATACGATGCCTTTAAGGGTTGCACTGCTGCTGTCTGTAATCCGCACGCGGACCGTTTCTCCGATATGGTGTGTGCCTCGGTCCACGATGACCACACGGTTTTGCTCCGTCCGGCCAAAGAGCTGTTCGCGGCTTCGTTTGCTCACGCCCTCCAGCAATACGTCATATTCCATGCCGATGCAACGGCGGTTGCTTTCGGTCGAAAGCTCGTTCTGCAGGGCTATCAGTTCGTTCAGCCGGCGTATCTTTGTTTCTTCCGGCACGTCATCTTCCAGGTGTTTGCTGGCGTAGGTGCCCGGTCGCTCGCTGTATTTGAACATGAATGCGCTGTCATAGGCACATTCGCGCATCAGGTCCAGACTCATCTGGTGATCCTCCTCTGTTTCTGTACAGTAACCTACAAAGATGTCCGTACTCAAACCACAATCGGGAATAATTTCACGGATGGCTTTCACACGATCCAGATACCATTCACGGGTATATTTGCGGTTCATCAGTTTCAGGATGCGGTTGCTCCCACTTTGTACCGGCATGTGAATATGATGGCAGATATTGGGCTCTTCCGCTATCACATGCAGCGTTTCGTCGCTCATGTCCTTCGGATGCGAGGTGGTGAAGCGGATTCTCATGTTTGGCACGGCACGTGCCACGGTGCGTAGCAGTTGTGGGAAGCCATTCTGTTCTTCGTCTGAAGAGGGATTAGGCATTTTGTAGCTGTTTACGTTCTGGCCCAGTAGCGTTACTTCTCGGAAGCCTCTGGATTCCAAATCTTTTACTTCCTGTAGAATGCTTTCCAGGTCTCGGCTTCGTTCACGTCCTCGGGTATAGGGTACGATACAGTAGTGACAGAAATTGTTGCAACCACGCATGATGCTCACGAAGCCACCTATGGGATGTGCTACACCGCATATCCGTTGTGGTACGATATCCCGATACGTCTCGGTCGTGGACAGTTCCACGTTCACGGCCTTGTGTCCTGTTTCCACCTGTGCAATCAGTTCGGGAAGCGAGAGATACGCATCGGGGCCGGCTACCAGGTCCACATGATGTTCCTCTACCAGTTTGTCTGCCACACGTTGAGCCATACAACCCAACACACCTACGATGAAACGATGGTCTTTTTTTTGCTGGCTGTGCAGGAATTCCAGCCGGCTTAGGATTTTTTGTTCTGCATTATCGCGAACGGAACAGGTGTTCAGGAATACGGCATCGGCATCCTCCAGGTGTTGGCAGATTTCGTATCCAGCCATTCCCATGATGGAGGCCACGACTTCGCTGTCGGCAATGTTCATCTGACATCCGTATGTTTCTATTAGCAGCTTCTTCATTCGTAGGGATTCATCATAACGTGTGCAAAGGTAAGCAAATTTCGCCACTTTCATACGTTTTCTATGTTATAAAATGACTACTTTAATCTTTATTTTGTTAAAAAATGTTTAAATTGCACTTTTCTGCCCTCATTTACTTTGAAACCTCGCGAAATATTACGAATTTTGCATCATCAAAAACATTAGATTTTTTCATAGTTAAGGTTTAGTTTTAAGTTAAGAGAAACGGGAGCTGGGAAGCCCCCGTTTTCTGTTTTGTGTTTTATCCATCGTACAGACGAATAAAATAGTCTAAGATCTTACCGATATAATTGTCTTTCTTGTGGGTGAGAATTCCTATAGCCAGCCGTTTTCTTGATACCATTGAACGGTGGCTTCCACACCACGTTCCAAAGGCCATGCCGGTTCGTAACCGAAGTCGCGACGGGCAGGTTCTATGTCGCATTGCCAGTTACGTTGGCTCAGGATGTGGTACTTGTCCTCGTTCAGGGCGTTCATTTTGCCCGTCCATTGGCTGATCTTTCCGCTGATGGTGCACACGATGCGCAGGAACCACAGAGGAGCCTTGATGTGGAGTACCCACGGATTGCCCATATACTGTTGCAACAGGTCGCTGAACCTGCGACTGTTGTAAATTTGTCCGTCGGACAGGAAGTATGCCTTCCCTAGAGCAGCCGGGGCATCCATGCATTTATATACGGCCTGTACCACATCCATCATATAGACAAAGGTAATTTCTTGGGGGCGATAGCCAACGGCAAAGTCCGTATGCTGCTTGATGCTTTGTGCCATCAGGAAATAGTCTTTCTCTCGTGGGCCGTACACACCGGTTGGTCGCAGGATAGTATAGGGGAAATCGGTTAGCGAGGTGAGGTATTGCTCTGCCTGTAGTTTGCTTTGCCCGTATGCTGTGTTCGGCCGTGGCGTATCGGAGAGCATGATGGGAGCGTAGATCCAGGGATTTTCCGGAGTAGCGGAGCGTACGGGTTCTTCGCGTATGGCACCGAAGATGCTCAGGCTACTCAGGAAAATGAACCGGCGAGGCGTCATGCCTGTTTCACGTAGGGCATCTATCAGGTTGCGCGTACCCTGGGTGTTCGTGCGGAAGAAATCCTCCTTGTGCAGACATTTGGTTGCTCCGGCGGCATGTACTACGTAGTCCCATCCTTCACCGCTCATATCTGCCTTGTAACCAAGGAACTGCTCCTGTAGTCGCTGGGGGTTGGACAAATCTAGTTGGGCAAACTGGATGCGTTCGTCCTGCAAGTAACCACGGCTGCTGGTTCCCCGCACACCTGCCCACACCTCAAAACCTCGTTTCAGACCTTCCGAAACGATGAAACTGCCAATGAATCCGCTGGCTCCGGTAATCAGTACTCTCATGTTAATTCATAATTTATAATTAGTACTGGTGCGATAAATTCGCACGGTTATTAAAAATTATCAAATAAAGTGAGTTCTTTGACATTTTGGTTTTGAATGATTGAGTCCTTTGGCTTAGTGATGAGGTCTCTCAAATCCACTCTTTCGAGTGCTGAGATTCTTATCAACTTAGCCGCTTCGGTGATTGAATATGGACTTTTGTAGTCAGCCTTGATCTTGGCGATTAACAGATATGCAATGATGGCAACCCACAAGTGAGTACGCACGGCATTCTCAGAATATCCCCAC
>JAZLIY010000048.1:0-2662 GCA_045617645.1 Bacteroidaceae bacterium
TTCGGTGGCAATATCGGTATCCTGTTCTATGACGTGACCACGCTGTACTTTGAGACGACGGATAAGGATGAGCTCCGGAACAACGGCTTCTCGAAAGACGGCAAGAACGCAAACCCACAGGTGGTACTCGGGCTACTCGTGAGCCGAGGCGGATACCCTCTATCCTATGCTCTGTTCAACGGTGCACAGTTCGAGGGTTACACGATGATACCCATTGTCGATGACTTCGTCCGGCGGTACAATCTAGGCAACGACTTCGTTGTCATTGCGGATGCCGGCCTGATGAACGACAAGAATGTCCGGTTGCTCCGCAGCGCCGGATACAAGTACATCATCGGAGCCAGAATCAAGAAGGAATCAGGGGCGATGAAAGATCAAATCCTGTCCACACCGCACGAGATGGGAGTATTCAACGACATCATCTGCAAGGACGGGGACAGGCTCATTGTGGGTTACTCCGAAGAACGTGCACGAAAGAACGAGCATGACCGCGATGAAGGCGTTGAGCGCCTCAGGAAGCGATATGCGAAGAGTACGCTGACCAAAGCAGACATCAACAGGCGTGGATATAACAAGTTCCTTAGCATCAGTTCCGGAGTTACCGTCCAAATTGACGAGTCAAAGATTGAGGAGGACAAGGTCTGGGACGGCCTCAAGGGATATAGGACAAACACCGACCTACCGGCGGACATGGTCTATGAAAACTACCAGCAACTTTGGAACGTGGAAAGGGCGTTCCGCATCACGAAGGGCACGCTGGAAGTCAGGCCGATGTTCCACTTCACAGAAAGGAGAATCGAGGCCCACGTGTGTATCTGCTTCGTGGCCCTGAAAGTGTACAAAGAACTTGAGAGGTTGCTCAAAGCATCGGGATGCCCATATTCAGTTGACAACGTCCTTAGAATCGCGGAGGTCATCGTGACCCTGGAAATCAATCTGCGGGGAAACCGGCAGACTCTGACCAAAACACTCTACACATCGAAGGAGGAACGCGATATCGCCTACCTCATCGAGACAGACGACTGGCTAACGTCAAAAGGGTGACGCATTGATAAAGTCAGGAAAAAATAATGGAAGTGTTGGTAGTAAATCAAAAAAAACATATCTTTGCACCACAATAGTGTATATGGAACGCCCAGTTGCGACCACCTGCACTCTAAAAAAGATTGAGCCCTCGACTTGTCGGGAGCTTTTTCTTTTTGTATTCCAGATTTTTAGTATCTTCACAATCGGAATCGAGAGTTGCTACACAAATTCTTGCAACTCTATGAAAATTCTACTAGACCCCGGCCACGGCATCAACACCCCCGGCAAACGCAGTCCCGATGGACGCTTTCTCGAATACAGATTCAACCGCGAAGTCTCGCGTCTCATCCTATCCGAACTTATAGACCGAGGCTTCGATTGCGAAACCATAGTCCCTGAAGAAACCGACATCAGCCTTCAGGAACGCTGCGCACGAGTCAACCGGCACTGCCGCCAGCTTGGCATCAACAATGTAATCCTGGTATCAATCCACGCCAACGCATCCGGCAACGGAAAAGAATGGACATCCCCCTCAGGCTGGAGCGTCTATACATCCATCGGAAACACGCGCGCCGACCTGTTGGCAACACATCTCGCTGATGCAACCAGAAAGCACATTCCCCAAATGTTCATCCGCAGCGATTACTCAGACGGTGACATTGATTTTGAGGAATCATTTTATTTCAGGCATACCCTCTGTCCAGCAGTACTTACCGAAAATGGTTTTTTCACCAATGTTCAGGAAGTTCAGTTCATTCTATCACGAGCCGGAATAAGGGCGATAGCCGACCTCCATGTCGAGGGCACTGTTGAATATCTGACCACATTATGAGTGCTATCAGTGTCACATATATTTGATATCGCTGTAAGCAATTGTATCTGAGTCATTCTTGCATATTCCATCAGAAAAATGCGAATTTTAATTTCATACAGTAGATTTGAATACAAATTTTCATATTTTTGCAAATGCCTGGCTAGCCCGATGGCCGGATTTCCAGAAGTCATTTCGGGAATCTGGTTGCAGGGTTGGGTGGGCAGACATACTGAAGACGTTACTTGACGTTTATCTTCTACATTCAAACTTCGCAATTTGGTACTCAAAGAAGATAGCGCAACGGGTACGTCCACTGGTGATGACTATTCGGTTATCCGCGCTGTTGTTATGGCGTAGGGCTTACTGTATATCATCCCTGACGTGGGCTAGCTGCGTTGCTTATCCTTTGAGTGGGCAGCGGAGGCCTGAATGTGGGATGAGCAAGAGTAAGACTCCCACGTCTTTTTTTTGTTTTATCGAGTTGATATTGGGAGACATGGGCTATGATGACGTATGAATTTATCAAAAAAATACTTGAAAACTTTTTCAAGATATTCAGTTGACCATCTCGTCTCTGTCGCTAAAACTTGCTTCTTCGAGTCTGAATATCTTTATTGCAAATTGTTGTGGGGCAATACATCGCTCAAATATGAAGTCCAGTATTTTTTTTGATTGTCCCCAATTATGAAACTTTATAAATATCGAGGATGCAATCAGAATACATATGATAGTCTGATTAACCAATATATTTGGTGCTCTAATCCATTCATGTTTGGTGACATTTGTGATTGCCAGCCTTTACGTGAATTATATGGTTCAGAT
>JAZLIY010000049.1:0-30142 GCA_045617645.1 Bacteroidaceae bacterium
TCCGGCTTGGTAATATCGAATATCGCGCTGTGTGTGTATTTATATCGCGCTGTGCGTTGCATCTGTCCGAACTATTTGCAATCTGCCATCGAAGAGTCGGGATAATTCCATCGCGCCGCGCGTGTAATTCCACCGAAGTATTTATCTTTTCCGTTCGTACTGTCATTTTCCTTATATCATAGATATAAGAAAGGAGGCTGTGATACTATCACAGCTGTTTTAACACCCTTTTTTTGACTTCCGCAAAATCCTGCCGTAACTTTGCAGACGAATTCAATGCACAATGCATAATGCACAATGCATAATGCACAATGCATAATGCACAATGCATAATGCACAATGCATAATGAACAAATGAATAAAGCAAGCGGCAAAATCAATTATGCATTAAGCATTATGAATTATGCATTAAACAAAGATTGTCTAACAAAAAAAGCAAAACGAAAATGGGAAAGATTAACACTTACTCCAGAAGTCAGCGGGTTGCCTGTCTCGACCGCAACGCCTACCTGACCCGTGCTGACCACTACACCCGAATCAAGGGTGACGATATGGTGAGGCGTTTTTCTATTATTTAACAACTATTAACAAAGCAAGGGGGGGGTAACTACTCAGCGAATATTGGAGCATACCTAGAAAACTGGCACACCCAATCTGCAGTCCTTAGCACAAGGACTGCAATTGCCTGAATACTTTCGCTCGGCAATGAAAAAAACGAGTTTTCTTTGTCATTGCGCTCGCTTATTCGTACTTTGAGCTATGCTCGAAGATACTTCCTCTCGGATTTACTCAAATATATTTGGTAAATCCCTCGCTTATTCGTATCTTTGTCGGGAATATGTGTTAAATAAATGATATGATGATATGATGACTGGTAAGTATTTATTGGGTTATGACGTAGGCAGCTCGTCCGTGAAAGCTTCACTTGTGGATGCTGATAGCGGTAAATGTGTGGCTACGGCTTTCTTTCCCGAACAAGAGGCCCCTATTCGCGCCGAAAAGGCGGGTTGGGCTGAGCAGGATCCCGAATCTTGGTGGCAGTATGCCAAGAGTGCCCTGCGTAAGATTATGTTCGATAGTGGAGTGAGGGGTGACGAGGTGGCTGCCATTGGTATCAGTTACCAGATGCATGGTCTGGTTTGCGTGGACAAGGACAGGAAGGTCCTACGTCCCTCCATCATCTGGTGTGACTCGCGTGCCGTTCCCTACGGCGAGAGGGCTTTCCGGGAACTGGGCGGTGACCTTTGCCTGCAGCACCTGCTGAATTCTCCTGGCAACTTTACCGCTGCCAAGTTGGCGTGGGTGAAGGAGAACGAACCGCAGCTGTTTGAGAAAATTGACAAAGTGATGCTGCCAGGCGACTATATCGCCATGCGGTTGTCGGGTTCTGTGGGCACTACCGTGAGCGGTTTGTCGGAGGGCATGTTCTGGGATTTCAAGGAGAACAGCGTGGCGAAGTTCCTGATGGACTACTATGGGTTCGATGAGTCGCTGATTCCCACCATTGTTCCTACGTTTGGTGAACAGGCAACCCTGTGTGGAGAGGCAGCCAGAGAACTGGGCCTGAAAGTAGGGACCCCGATAACCTATCGTGCCGGTGACCAGCCGAACAATGCCCTGTCGCTGGACGTGTTCAATCCAGGCGAGATAGCCTCGACGGCCGGTACGAGCGGTGTAGTATATGGCGTACTGGGTGAGGTAAACTACGACAAAAAATCGCGTGTGAACACATTCGCACATGTTAACCATAATCCTGACAAGGGTGACACACGACTGGGTGTCTTGCTCTGCATAAACGGGACGGGCATCCTGAATGCATGGGTGCACAGGAACGTGACTCCGCAGATGGGGTATGCCCAGATGAACGACCTGGCTGCCAGGGTGCCCATAGGAAGCGAGGGTGTTTCCATCATTCCCTTCGGAAACGGTGCCGAACGGGTGCTGGAGAACCGTGAGGTAGGTTGTTCCATCCACGGACTGAACTTCAACCGCCATACCCAGGCTCATCTGGTGAGGGCTGCCCAGGAGGGTATCGTGTTCTCGTTCTGCTATGGTCTGGAAGTGATGCGCAGCATGGGTATGGACATTCAGCGTATCCATGCCGGAAAGGCGAACATGTTCCTGTCGCCATTGTTCCGCGATACATTGGCCTCCACCAGTGGTGCCACGATAGAACTGTGCAATACGGACGGTTCGGTGGGTGCAGCCAGGGGCGCCGGCATCGGTGCCGGTATCTACAATGGTCACCAAGATGCATTCATCACGCTGGAGCGTCTGGAAGTAATAGAGCCGGATGTGGCCCGTGCGGCTGAATATGCCGAGGCTTACGAAGCATGGAAGCAAGTGCTGACAGAAAAGAATAACTAACAAACAATAAAAACATCAACACAATGGAAAAAGAGTATTTCGCCTTTACAGGCAAGATTCCTTTTGAGGGAAAAGAGAGCAAGAACGTGATGGCTTTTCATTATTATGAGCCTGAACGCGTAGTGATGGGTAAGAAGATGAAGGACTGGCTGAAGTTTGCCATGGCTTGGTGGCATACGCTGGGACAGGCCAGCGGTGATCAGTTCGGCGGTCAGACACGTACGTACGAATGGGACGAGGCCGCTTGTCCCGTACAGCGTGCCAAGGACAAAATGGATGCTGGCTTTGAACTGATGGACAAGCTGGGTATCGAATATTTCTGCTTCCACGATGTGGACCTGATTGAAGAGGGTGCCACAGTTGAGGAGTACGAGGCTCGCATGAAGGAGATTACCGACTATGCACTGTTGAAGATGAAGCAGTTCCCCAACATCAAGCTTCTGTGGGGTACAGCCAACGTCTTTGGTCATAAGCGCTATATGAACGGTGCTGCCACGAATCCCGACTTTGATGTTGTGGCACGTGCCATCGTTCAGATAAAGAACGCCATCGACGCTACCATCAAGCTGGGCGGTTCCAACTATGTGTTCTGGGGTGGACGCGAGGGCTATATGAGCCTGCTGAATACCGACCAGAAGCGCGAGAAGGAACATCTGGCACAGATGCTGACGGCTGCCCGTGACTATGCCCGCGGCAAGGGTTTCAAGGGTACTTTCCTGATTGAACCGAAGCCAATGGAGCCTACAAAGCATCAGTACGACGTGGATACCGAGACTGTAATCGGTTTCTTGAAGGCTCATGGACTGGACAAGGATTTCAAGGTGAACATCGAGGTGAACCATGCTACTCTGGCTGGTCATACCTTCGAGCACGAACTGGCTGTGGCTGTGGACAACGATATGCTGGGTTCCATCGATGCCAACCGTGGTGATGCACAGAACGGCTGGGATACCGACCAGTTCCCCTTGGACAACTTCGAACTGACACAGGCTATGCTGGAAATCATTCGTGGCGGTGGTTTCAAGGATGGCGGTACCAACTTCGATGCCAAGATCCGTCGTAACTCTACCGATCTGGAAGACCTGTTCATTGCTCATATCAGCGGTATGGATGCCATGGCTCGTGCCTTGCTGAATGCTGCGGCCATTCTGGAGGAGAGTGAACTGCCCCAGATGAAGAAGGATCGCTATGCCAGTTTCGATGCCGGCATGGGCAAGGACTTCGAAGACGGTAAACTTACCCTGGAGCAGGTCTATGAATACGGCAAGAAGGTGGGCGAACCTGCTATCATAAGCGGAAAGCAGGAGAAGTATGAGGCCATCGTGGCTTTGTACACAAAATAGGAGACAAATCGAATCGGAATGATTTATAATGAATTAGGATGCACCGGAATGAGGCTCTCAAACCTCAGTTTCGGTGCTTCTTCCTTAGGGGGTGTCTTTCACGATATACGTGAAGCAGAGGGAATAGAAGCGGTACATGCCGCTGTAGATGGTGGCATCAACTTCATCGATGTTTCTCCCTATTATGGTCACTATAAGGCCGAAAAGGTGCTGGGAAAGGCATTGAAGGAGATAGAGCGTAACCGCTATTTCCTATCGACCAAGGTGGGGCGCTATGGCAAAGACGGCGTGAATACATGGGACTATTCTGCCAGGCGGGCGCAAGAGAGTGTGTATGAAAGCATGGAACGACTGAACATCGACCATATCGACTTGATAAATGTTCACGACATCGAATTTGCCGACCTTCATCAGGTGACTGAGGAGACATTGCCGGCTTTGGTTGAACTGAGAGAGAAAGGAGTGGTAGGTCATGTGGGAATAACCGACTTGCAGCCCGAAAATATCAAGTGGGTGATAGAGAATGTTCCTGAGGGTACGGTGGAAAGTGTCCTTTGTTTCTGCCATTATTGCCTGAACGATGACTTGATTGTGCAGTATCTGCCTTTCCTGGAGGAACGTGGTATCGGGCTGATCAATGCTTCGCCCTTGTCTATGGGCTTGCTGTCTATGCGCGGAACACCGGATTGGCATCCAGCAGAACCCAAGCTGAAAGAGGCTTGTCGTCGTGCAGCTGATTATTGTGCCGTTCAGAACTACCCGATAGAGAAACTGGCTGTTCAATTCTCCGTGGGCAATAATCCCCGTATTGCCACAACCTTGTTCTCTTCTGCTAACCCTGTAAACGTGAAGAAAAACATCCAGTGGGCATCTGAACCAATAGATGAAGAAATGGTATCCAAAGTACAGGAAATCATCGGGGAAATGATGTATTCCAGATGGAAAAATTCATAAGGTAGAGTGAAATGAATATCGTAGATGCACATGCTCACTTGTGGTTGAAGCAGGATGCTGTTTGGGACGGTAAGCCCATCCGCACCACAACGAGAGGTCGTTCTTTCTTCTTGGATGAAGAGGTGCAGATGTTGCCTCCGTTCATGATAGACGGACGCAATTCAGCCGAGGTGTTCCTGGCCAATATGGACTATGCACAGGTGAGTGCTGCCGTCATCGTGCAGGAATACATCGACGGAATACAGAACGACTACCTGAAAACGGTAGCCGAAACGTATCCCAATCGTTTTCTTGTGTCGGCAATGTGCAATTATTTCAAGCCTGGCTTTGCCCACGAGGCGGCGCAATTGCTGAACGATGGATTCAGGGCGATAAAGATTCCTGCCCATCGCTTGATTACGAGCAACGGGCGTGTTATGCTCAATTCGCCAGAGATGATGCAGATGTATCATGGCATGGAGCAAAAAGGTGCCTTACTGCTCATCGATTTAGCTGAGGGTGATACGCAGGTGGCTGAAATGAAGGAAATCATTTCGGAATGTCCGCAACTGAAAATTGCCATCGCCCATTTCGGCTTTGTCAACCGTCCGCTCTGGCAAGAACAGATAAAGCTGGCGCGTAACAAGAACGTGTATATCGAATCGGGGGGTATCACATGGCTGTATAATGCTGAATTCTATCCGTATCCAAGTGCTGTACGTGCTATTCGCGAAGCCATGGATCTGGTTGGCATAGAGAAACTGATGTGGGGATCTGACTATCCTCGTACCATCTGTGCCATAACCTACCGTATGGCTTATGATTTCATTACGAAGTCGGCCGAGCTGACGGATGAGGAGAAGGGTCTCTTCCTAGGTGAGAATGCCCGCAGATTCTACGGGTTTGATGATTTAGTCGTGCTTCCCTACATAAAAAACATGTCTGAATAGGATTTTAGAAATTGACAATGAAAGCAATACAGATTGTTGAACAGGGTTCTATAAAGGTGATTGAAATGACGGAACCCGTGATAAATGATGATGAGGTTCTGCTGAAACTGAACTACGTGGGCTTTTGCGGGAGTGACCTGAATACCTACCGCGGACGGAATGCCATGGCCAAGGAACATGTGATTCCTGGGCACGAGGTGAGTGCTTCGGTAGTGGAAGTGGGTCGTAATGTCCCTGAATCTATCAAGGTTGGCATGAATGTGACCTTGGACCCCTATACAGGCTGTGGCCATTGTGCGGCATGTCGTAATGAACGGAGCAATGCCTGTGAGCACAACCAAACGATGGGAGTACAACGCGATGGTGCCATGCGTGAATTCATTGCCGTACCATGGAATAAGGTTATACCGGCAGAAGGAATGCCTTTGCCGCACATCGCTCTGGTCGAACCAATGAGCGTAGGCTTTCATGCAGTAGATAGGGCTATGGTGACCGATATAGATACGGTACTCGTGATTGGGTGCGGTATGGTGGGCATGGGAGCCATAGTACGTGCTGCCCTTAGAGGAGCTACTGTGATTGCATGTGATCTGGACGATGAGAAACTTGCCTTGGCTAACAAGGTAGGTGCCAACTATGTTATCAATACAGCCAAAACAGACCTTCATGAGAAACTGATGGAACTGACGCAAGGGCTTGGCCCTGATGTGGTAATAGAAGCTGTCGGCAACCAGTTTACCCAACGTAATGCTATAGAGAATGTTGCTTTTACGGGTAGAGTGGTGTTTATCGGATATGCTGTTGGAGAAACTGAATTCCTGACAAAGCTCATCGTTCAGAAGGAATTGGATATACGTGGTTCACGTAATGCAAAACCGCGTGATTTCCGTGCTGTTATCCATTTTATGCAGAATACGGATTTTCCCGCTGAAAGCTTCATCTCGTCTATCGTAAAGCCCGATATGGCAGCAGATGCAATGGAGAAATGGAACCAGAATCCGGGTAAGGTGTTCCGAATATTGGTTCAGCTTACGTAGCCGCCAAACATTCCGATGTTTATACGGATAATTCAAATATTAAATAAAAAATAATTGTATGGTAAAAGATCAATTTTCAGCTAACAAAGGGTATCTGATATCCATTGTTATGGTTGCCGTTCTCGGTGGTTTGCTTTTTGGCTACGATACGGCTGTCATATCCGGTGCAGAGAAGGGACTTCAAGCTTTTTTCCTTGGCGCACAGGATTTCCAGTATTCTGATTTTATGCACGGGTTTACGTCAAGTAGTGCATTGATCGGTTGTATTATAGGTTCTGCTCTTTCTGGTTTTCTTGCAGGAAATTTAGGGCGTAAGAAATCACTTGTCATTGCCGGTGTTCTGTTCTTTATATCGGCCCTTGGCAGTATGGTGCCTGAATTCCTTTTTTTTGAAAAGGGCGTACCGACCTATTCTCTCCTGATAGCCTTTAATATCTATCGAGTAATCGGTGGTGTGGGTGTAGGTTTGGCTTCGGCCATTTGTCCTATGTATATTGGCGAGGTGGCACCTTCTGATGTCCGTGGTATGTTGGTTTCGTGGAATCAATTTGCGATTATATTTGGTCAGCTGACTGTATATTTCGTCAATTTCCTGATATTGGGAGAACATACCAATCCAATCATTGAGTCTATCGGTCAGGGATTGAATGCCGTTGCCCCCAACAGCGACCCGTGGACCATTGCCACCGGATGGCGTTATATGTTCGGTTCCGAGGCAATTCCTGCCGGACTATTTGCCATTCTGATCTGTTTCGTACCAGAAACACCGCGTTATCTGGTAAGTATTGGTCAGGACGAACGTGCTTTATCCGTTTTGAGTAAGATTAACGGTACTCAGAAAGCCCGTGTGATTCTGGAAGATATAAAGTCAACGCTCGTCGTAAAAACAGAGAAGCTATTCACTTATGGTTATCTGTGTATCTTTGTCGGTATTTTGTTGTCAGTCTTCCAACAAGCAGTCGGCATCAATGCTGTTTTGTATTACGCTCCACGTATTTTTGGCGATATGGGTATGGATAATCCGATGGTATTTACTGTCTTTATGGGTGTTGTAAATATCCTGTTCACCTTGGTGGCCGTATTTACGGTAGAACGCTTGGGTCGTAAGCCATTGCTTATCTGGGGTAGCATAGGTATGGCTTTAGGTGCATTTGGCGTTGCCGTTTCTTTCGGACATGCCGGCTTCGAATATGTTACCGCAGGTTCCATTATCTTATATTCTGCTTCGTTCATGTTCTCATGGGGACCGATCTGCTGGGTACTTATCGCTGAAATCTTCCCCAACACTATACGTAGTGGTGCCGTTGCCATAGCAGTAGCATTCCAATGGATTTCCAATTTTATCGTGTCATCGAGCTTTGTGCCGATGTTCAATATGCATTTGACACAAGGGGATGATTTCGGCCATTGGTTCACCTATGGACTCTATGGTATGTTGTGTGTGGTAGCAGCCCTCTTTGTATGGAAACTGGTACCAGAGACCAAAGGTAAAACTCTGGAAGATATGACTGCTCTTTGGAAAAAGAAAATGTAATATTTTTCAGCTGATTGCCTTATACAAAAAAATAGCGACAAATTTGTTTGCCGCTATTTTTTATGCGTGTTTGATCTAGCTCTTATTTTGTTGTCGTGCGATAGATGTTGATGGCATACAATGCAATGACGACAAAGCAAAGCAATGGCAATACGAAGGAAACTCGTACGGATGACAGTGCCGTAAACCAGGTTGCCTTGTCTATAAGTAACCCTTGCAATGGTGGCATGAGGCTACCACCACCAATGGCCAATATTAGACCGGCAGAAGCGAGCTTCGCGTCATCTCCCATTCCATTCAATGCTATACCATAGATGGTCGGGAACATAAGCGACATACAGGCAGAGATGCCGATAAGGCTGTAAAGACCTGTCATACCATGGATGAAAATAGCACCTAAGGTACATAGGATGCCTCCTGCTGCCAGTGTTGCCAGCAACAAGCTTGGCTTGAAGTACTTAAGCAGATATGTGCAAATAAAGCGACATGAAACGAAGATAATCATGGCTATCATGTTGTAGCCCTGTGCCTCTGCCTTTGACATACCTAATTCATGTTCAGCATATTGGATGATGAACGTCCACACCATAATCTGAACACCAACATAGAATGTCTGGGCAATGACAGATGTCACATATCGTTTGTTTTGCAATAACCGGTGCAAGATGGCCTTGTTGGAATTATCCTCGTTCGTCTTTTCTTTCTTTTCTAATGGTAAACGAGAGAACAGGAAGATGAAGAAAAACAGGAGCACCACACCGCCCAGCATCAAGTAGGGTAGGCTGACAACATCCAGATCGCTTTGCTGAATCACTTTGAATGCATCGGGATTGGATGCTTGAAGCTCGATACGCTCGCTTTCCGTTGCGCTGTTCAGGCGTGCTAGAATAAACTCCTTGGCTACAAGCATACCTGTAAGTGAACCAACGGGATTAAAGGTCTGTGCGAAATTCAGACGTCGTGTGGCCGTTTCTTGCGAGCCCATGGACAGAATGAATGGGTTGGATGTCGTTTCCAAAAAGGCCAAACCGCATGTCATAATGAAATAAGCCAAGAGGAATGCCCAGAATGCAGTGGCATTTCCTGCGGGAATAAACAGGAAACAACCAATGGCATACAATCCAAGGCCCATAAGAATACCCTTCTTATAGTCATATTTATTAATGAACATGGCAGCAGGAATAGCCATGAAGCAATAGCCGCCATAGAACGCGAACTGCACCAATGAACTTTCGAAATTGGATATGAGCAGAATGTTCTTGAAGGCTGCCACCATGGGGTTCGTGATGTCGTTCGCGAATCCCCATAGTGCAAAGAGCGTTGTGACCAGGATGAACGGGAATATCAGTGACCTGGGTATCGTTCTTGATTTATCTTCCATATCAGCGTACTACTTTATACAGAGGACCATAGTTTGCACATGCGCGGAAATCCGCACCTTCCTTGTCCATGCCAAAAGCATTCCATGCTGCTGGACGGAAAATGTCTTCTTCAGGTACATTGTGCATACATACGGGGATGCGGAGCATAGAGCATAGTGTGATAAGGTCTGCTCCGATGTGACCGTATGAGATGGCACCATGGTTGGCACCCCAGTAATTCATGACGGAGTACGCATTCTCGAAAGGACTTCCTTTTACACCATTGCATCGTGGTGTAAACCAAGTGCATGGCCATGTGGGGTTTGTGCGTTCCATCAGGGTGTCTGTAACCTCGTCAGGCAGATTCACGCTCCAACCTTCTGCAATTTGAAGAACGGGACCCAGTCCCTTCACCAAATTCAATCGAATCATTGTAACGGGCATTTCAGCACGGGTAACGAAATGGCTGGAGAAGCCACCACCGCGGAAGTTGTCGAATCCAGCTTCACACCATACCGTTGCATCAGTCATCTTCTTGATATCCTCGTCGGTCACTTCCCACCATTTTTTCATAACGGGATTCCCGTTCTCATCACGGCATTCTCCACAAGCATCCAAACAAGCTGCACCAGAATTCAGCAGGTGGATGATACCGCCGTTTTCACGAGCTTTACCTTCGAATTCATAGCCTGTAACGCGTTTTGTGGCTTCGGGCGACCAATAGGTACGTACGTCGGCAAAAATCTGTCCGCGGCCGGTCAACAATCGCATGAAAAGCATGCCCATACCGTTCAGCACGTCATTTTCAGTAGCCAGTGTGAAGGGTTCACGTGCACCTTCATAGTCAAAAGTGGAGGAGAGGAATGCCTCGGGATAATCGCAGTTTGGCCAATGGTCTGTCCATTGGCGTTGTCCCTGGAAACCTCCGGCTATTGCATTGTGACCGAACCGTTCTTCGTCGAAAATGTCAGGCAGGTTGGGATTTCCACGCATGAGGTCCTTGATGATGATGTACATCTTGACGGTAAACTCCCACTGCTTTTCCTTCTGCTCGGAAGAGAACTTCACACTTTCCGGGTTGTCATCGCGACCTTCTTTGCAATGAGCCTTTGTCCATGCCAGAGCTTTTTCATATTCAGCCTTGTCGTAGATGCCTTCTTCCATTCGACGGAGGATTTCCACTTCGTCAACGGATACAACTCTCAGACCCAGGTATTCTTCCATAAAGGCCTGATCTATGATTGAACCGCCGATACCCATACATTGAGAACCGATTTGCAAGTAGCTTTGTCCGCGCATGGATGCAACAGCTACAGCCGCACGGCCAAAGCGAAGCAATTTCTCCTTTACGTCTTCCGGAATGCATGTTACTTGTTCGCGATCTTGTACTTCGTGACCATAAATGCCGAATGCAGGCAATCCCTTTTGAGCGTATGTAGCCAAAACGGATGCTAGATATACAGCACCGGGACGTTCCGTGCCGTTGAATCCCCATACACCCTTTATTGTGGTGGGATCCATGTCCATCGTTTCAGAACCATAACACCAGCAGGGGGTTACAGACAGAGTAACGGCTACGTTCTCCCGGCGGAATTTGTCAGCACATGCCGCTGATTCAGGCACACGACCAATAGAAGAGTCGGCAATGACAACTTGTACGGGTGTTCCGTCGGAATAGCAGATATTCTTCTCAAATAATTCCTTGGCGGCAATAGCCATGCCCATTACTTGGTTCTCGAGTGAATCTCTTAACTTCAGAGGACCTTGACGGCCGTCAACGATAGGACGGATACCAATTTTCGGATAATTTCTTTTCATAACTTGATTATTTTAATGTAAAAAATATGATTCTTATTGCAAAATTACCGATTTTATTATTAAGGTGCAAACATTCTTGAAAAATTGAACTCCATTTAGGGAAAAAAAGTGTTGGCCGGTTAATTTATCTTGAATACAGTCACTGTTTCCAGGTAGGCAAGTTGTTGACTATGTCTTCTTCTGTCACGACTCGGCATAGATTGAACGAGTTCATCTCTGCTCTCGCTGTTCCATCAGTTCTTCTGCACTTTTTACGCGCGAATGAAATTCTCCTTCTTTCAAGTTTTTGCGTGAGGGAGTGGGAATGCTGCCTGAAGTAACGGCTCTGGCCGCTCCACGATAATCTTCCCATCGTTCGATAATCTGTCGCACATATTCTTCCGTTTCGTTCCCTCGCATAAATCCTTTTTGTACGATGGGATCACGGTAGAACTGGGGATTTGTCAGGGCTACTACATAAGGTGCAACGTCTTTCCATCGATGCTCGTCTCCTCCATGCTTTTTTGTCAGTGCCATGGCATCTCGGATGTGCATTGTTCCTCCATTGTATCCAGCCAGGACGAAACAGATGCGATCCTGTTGTCCGGGAATATCAGAGAATGTATGAATCAGACTTTTTATGTAACGTGTAGAGGCTGCAATGTTTTTGTCGGGATCAAAAATGTCTCCTGTTGCCAACCCTAGTTGTGAGGCCGTACCAGGCATTATCTGCATTAGGCCTTGTGCACCAGCCCATGATACGGCTTTTGGGTCGAATGCTGATTCCTGGTAGCATTGAGCGGCCAGGAGTCGCCAATCCCATCCTATTTCAGAGGCGTATTTAATGAAAAACTCATCATACTGACTTATAATGCCTTGTTTCCGGTTTTTCATAAGGGGATGTACCTTTCTGCGGACAGATTTTGGCTTTTCCGTCAGTGCTGCCAGTGTCTCTTTGCGGCTTGGATTCCACCATTCGTCCAGTTTCTCCTGGAGCAAAGGCTTGTCTTTGCTAATTTTCCATTTATGGTCTTTTGTGATTTCTAGTGCAATGAAATCGGCATCTCCTTGTTCCAGACGTTCTATCATCGTCATCGTATCGGCTGCGATTTCCATTTGCAACCGTACTCCAATGTCGCGTGCAAATTCTTCGGCCAACAGGAACTGCAAGCCAAATTCTTGTCCACGATATTCATAATAGGTGTCCGGGCCGCTTAGTGAGATGCCAATTAGAATGCCAGCATCCTGTATCATAGGAAGGTCGTATTCTTCTGTCGTGGCGTGGTTGTTGTCCTCTACATTGCCGAAAATAGTGGAATGGTGGCGTTCTTTCTGGGAGCAGGCATACAACAGAATAAGCGACAATATTAAATGAACCGAAAATGTCTTATAGCACTTCATCTTATGTTTTCGACTCACTTTGCATAGGGTAATGAAACGGTTACCGTCTTGCCGGAGGGAACATGGATCTTTGGCCAGTCGTAATAGGCATTCCATCCAAGGGAATGATTGCGGGCGTAATCCGATGTTTCGGCCAGGACGCTGATGTCGCCATCGCGGTAGGTGGGATTTTCCACCTCCAAGGTAACTGAATCTTTGTTGCAGGAAGCAATTTTAGCATTGACATGGTCGAATACCGTAATTTCTCCCATATCGGGACGGACATAGATGCCTGGATTCTGGCCAGTATGGAGGAGGGCTACGTTCTCCCATGCCTGATTCGAGTCATCGTCGGCCAGCCCTCCTATGTTGTTCTCCCAGTCACCGATATTCACGCGTTCGGTACAATAGCCGAACCCACCGTGCTCCTGCATACGGTTCCCTTCTGTGTTGACGTACTGCACTACATTGTGCGACATGTCTTGATCAAGATTCAGGTAGCGTTTGTCTCCCGTACAGCGGTACAGTTTCAACAGAAAATCTCCGGACATTACATAAATACCCGGCGCACTATGCTCGTTCTGGAGGTTGGCCCATACGGAACCCGTAGCCTTGACATTCATACGTTCCATTCCTGAACCCTTGGGGAACTTGTAGTCGTAGGATACAACCCACGTAGAGAACAAGGCAGCTGCATCGCGGGCATACTGAATCCACTTTTCTTCTCGGGTAATTTCATACAGGGCCATGTAGGACTCTACAAGTTCGGCTGCAGATTCACTGTCAGGGGCCTGGAGCATGTCAAAAGGCCCGCCTCCTAGGTAACCTTTCGCCAGGAAATTACCATAGAAGTAATCTGCTGCCTCCTTGGCCAAATCCATGTAACGAGGCTCATTGAAATACCGGGATGCATACGCCATGGCACCGATACAGAGTACACCCTGAGCAGAATTTGGTATATATATGTCGCCCGTTTCTGCCAGAAGGAACTGTCCGAACGTACCATAACGGTTATACAACGTAATAAGTGCTTCTGATTCTTTACGGAACATCTCCTCCCATGAAGGTTTAATCAAATCCCCGTGTCCCTGAATGCGGAGCGCGTCGAGTGTCTGGAGTCCGTAATAGAGGTTGATGGTGTTACGCCGTATTCCCACAATATCTGGTTGCTCTGGAGCGTCACCCGACAATTCTCCACTCTTGCATGCTGCATAGAAAAGGCCTGTAGCTGCCTGCATGTACTCTATCGTATCCAATGTCCGGCATACGCGGCGGAGAATCTCATTGTAGTCCTGATGACTGTCCGGACGTAGTAACTGGGCAAGTGTATATACAGGTGCTCCTGCCCAACCGATTACAAGGTGATGCCCGGGATTGTCTGACCAAGGCTTGTTGCAGAAATAGCCATAGTTCTCGTCTTCGTACCACTTGTGTTCTAAATGATGCTTGTAGATGACTTCGGCCAGGCTACTGAATGGTTCCAGGTTGCGGAACTCGTTCTGCCCGGACAGGTCCTTGCGTATGGTCAGGAATTTGTCGAAATAGGCCATCAGGTCCTTGCAGGGAAACTCATAGACACGGAAATGCATCTTTATCTCATCCCCCTTTTTCAGAGGTGTGCCTTTGTCTTCACTTGGATTGTCGGCATTGCACATTACATATTGGTGCTCGCGTACGCCGGGGGCAGAAAGCCGGATAGTCAGACGTTTCTCGGAGGGATATTCGTTGATGAAGAAAGCCTCATCCCCCAGTACGACATCCTGTTCGGTCAGAATGAAGAATCCCTTCTTGGCGTTCTTGTCGTAGAAACCGGCAAGTGGCGTTGAACAGCTGTTTGTCTTGAAATCGATGTACGCATCGCTGCCGTCATTGGACAGATGGGGAATGTTTGTTGTGGTTATCGGCATGTCCAATGGACGGTCTTCCGGTTTGCTTAAAAACGGAGCATATTTCATTTTGAGGATTCTGAAACGGTTGCCACCGTAGATGTGAGAAGGGGCAAAGATGTAGTTTTCAGTATCCCAGTTGTTGAAAGTGAACTGCACGGCCGCACCGCCGGAGGCCATTTCCCCTTCGTCCATCTTGAAGGTAAGGGCATAATCGACAGCTTCCTTGGAAACCTTTTTCTTTTCCACATCTACCTTCCACTTTCCGGCGCTGTCTTCCGACAGGGCTCCTTTGTCAAAAAGAAATGTCTTATCCACCTGATTGCCATCGTAGGACAGAATCTGTGTTTCGAACGGAAGTTTCTGGCACGCAACCAGCATCATGAGTGATGCAAATGTGAAAGTGATGTGGATTCCGTGATTCATAGATTATGCTGTTTATTTGTTAATACTCTTTTGTTTATAAGGTCTATTGCCTTTTGTAAGCGATTTTATCGTCTGTATTTCCGATGCGTCATAGGGTGTGCGGTCGTTCCTGAAGATATCGTGCTGCCAGGGGCCGGTGTAAGGCAGCATCTCCGGCCTATGACCCCATGGGAGGTGAGTTTGATTCTTGCCGTTCACTAATCCCCACATCATACAGTTGCACCCAACCTCCTTCAGTGCCGGCAGGATGTCGTTGATGGTGGATTTGTTGATGCGATGCATCCATTCCGTGAAGATTACAGGACGCCCGTAGGCAGCCATCCGGTCGAACGCCTCCAGCGTCTCTTTCTTTGGCGCATAGATATGGAAGGTGATGATGTCCGAGTTCTGACTGAGAAAATCGTTCAGTTCCTTATTGCTGTTCCACATGCTGGAAGTGATGGGTTGTGATGGGTTTACTTCCCGTGCCCATGTGAAGACCTTTCTCAGCAAGGGCCATTCCCTCTGTCCCTTATCGGCATAGTGGATGGGTTCGTTGTAGAGATCCCATGCCATGATACGTTCATCGTCCTTGAAGGTCGTCATGATATCCTTGACAAATTTCTCCAGAAGGGGATGCGTACTTTCATCGAACGTCATCGAATAGCCGGGAGATGGCGACCATGCCCATCCGTACCATCCCAGGACGGGTTCTCCCTGAGGGCCGGGCTTAGGGTCGGTATTCGCACCACAAGCCACGGGGTCGAAGAAGATTGGCATGACGGCAATCCCATGTTTGTCGCATATTTCCAGGAAGGAACGGAAGTTCTTCTTGAAACGCTTTGGATTTTCGGCATAAACCACATACTGAAGCACCACTCTGGCGCAGTTCAGCCCACATTCCTCCATCAAGCCCAATTCCTCGTCTATCAGTTGTTTGGAAAAGGTCGAGGGATCCCACATGGCAGTATAGTTGATGGCGTATGCCGGGATGTAGTTTACACCGCAGAACCAGGGTTTGTCCTTTGCCCATGCCCATGCTTTCTCCGCTGTCCAAGTGGGAGCCTTTACGTTCGTTTTCGCCAACTGTTCATGGTGGGCACACGACACCAGCATCACACTTAGGAAAAGGGCCACAATCGAAGTATGAAACACTCTATTTCTCATCGTTATTGATATTTTAGTGCAAAGTTAGTAACTTTATTTTTCAGTTCAAAATTTCACCTGGATTTTGTTTCCATACAGCCGAGGCTCGCCGGAATATTTTTGATTACGGTTGCATGGGGGCGGCAGGATTTTTCGGAAATCAAAAATGGGTTGTTAAAACAGCTGTCATACTATCACGGCTGCACCTGTTATCTCTTTGATATAAGGAAAACGATACTTCGCCATAAATTTATTTTTACTTCGGTGCAATCACACAAAAAGTTCGATAGTATCACACAAAAACTTCGGTGCGATCGCACGCACGGCTCAATGTAATTTCGCCAACAGTTCGATGACTGATCGCGCACAGCTCGAATGGAACTCCGGCAAGGAACGATTCCAGACAAACAAAACAATCGTTGGGCTTAAAATTGATGTTTTGGGGTACATTTATGTTTTAAAAATGTCGTTTCTGCCTGTAAAGGAAAATAATTATGTAGTATAAGCTATGCTTTACGCATAAATTTTGTATCTTTGCACGCATTAATTTTTTTATATTATGGTAAAGCATATAGTTCTATTTCAGTTGCGGGATAACTTGGAACCCGATGAGAGACAGAAAGCAATGGATTCTTTTCGTAAGGGAATATTGGCATTACCCGACCAGATACCTTTTATTAAGCATATAGAGTTGGAATATTGCATCAACCCGGAGGAGAAGTACGATGTGGCATTGTATAGCGAGTTTGATTCGCTTGATGATGTCAAGGCGTATGCCGTTCATCCGTGCCATGTGGCAGTTGCCTCTGCATTTATTCCTTTCGTACAGAGTCGTGCCTGTACGGATTATGAAATTTAATCAGTAAGAAACATGTTACGTATAGCAGTACAATCCAAAGGTCGTCTGTATGAAGATACAATGACGTTACTGGCCGAAGCCGGCATAAAGGTAAGCAGCAGCAAGCGTACTTTGCTGGTGCAAAGCAGTAACTTTCCCATAGAGGTGCTGTATCTGAGAGATGATGATATTCCTCAGAGTGTGGCCACTGGCGTTGCCGACATCGGTATCGTTGGACAAAACGAGTTTGAAGAGCGCCAGGAAGATGCTGAGGTCATCCGTCCCCTGGGTTTCAGTAAGTGCCGCCTGTCTCTGGCAATTCCCAAAAGTGTAGAATATCCGGGCCTCAAATGGTTCGAGGGAAAGAAGATTGCGACCTCTTATCCAGGTATCCTCCGTCGGTTTATGCAGTCGAAGCAGATAGCCGCCGATATTCACGTCATTACTGGTTCCGTAGAAATAAGTCCGGGTATTGGTTTGGCTGATGCCATCTTCGATATCGTAAGCAGCGGCAGTACGTTGGTAAGCAACAACCTGACCGAAGTGGAGGTGGTGATGAAGAGTGAGGCTCTGCTTATCGGCAACAAGAACCTGAACAGCGAGAAACGTGAAGTATTGAATGAGCTTCTTTTCCGTATAGAAGCCGTGAAGAATGCCGAAGACAAGAAATATGTCTTGATGAACGTCCCCACAGACAAGGTGCAGGATGTGGTAAAGGTTCTTCCCGGTGCGAAAAGCCCTACCGTTATGCCTTTGGCAACAGATGGGTGGAGTAGCATTCATACGGTGATAGACGAAAAACGTTTCTGGGAGATTATTCGACAGTTGAAAGATTTGGGGGCACAGGGAATCCTGGTCGTTCCCATTGAAAAGATGATACTCTGATGAATGTCTATCGTTATCCGAAGAAGGAGACGTTGCCTTCGTTGCTGAAGCGTCCCGTAAAAGATGCTGCAGATCTTAATGAGACGGTTTCCAGTGTCCTGAAGGATGTGAAGGAGAATGGTGATGCAGCCATAAAAAAATACGAACTTCAATTCGACCATGTCGCTCTCGACACCCTTCTGGTGAGCGAGTCGGAAATGCTGGAGGCTGAATCTTTGGTAAGTACGGAACTGAAGAGCGCATTGCAATTGGCTCATGACAACATCGAGAAATTCCATCGTGCACAAAAGTTTGCGTCTGAAAGAATTGAGGTTGTTCCGGGTGTCGAATGCTGGCAGAAATCCGTACCCATTCAGAAGGTTGGCTTGTATATTCCGGGCGGAACGGCTCCGCTGTTCAGCACCGTACTGATGTTGGCTACACCGGCCAAGATTGCCGGTTGTCGGGAAATCGTCCTGTGTACCCCTCCGGGGAAAGACGGGCATGTGAATCCCGCCATTCTGGTGGCTGCACGGATAGCTGGCGTAAATAGAATCTATAAGATTGGTGGTGTACAAGCCATTGGCGCCATGGCATACGGTACGGAGAGCGTTCCCAAGGTGTATAAGATTTTCGGGCCGGGCAATCAGTTCGTGATGTGTGCCAAGCAACAGGTAAGCCTGTACGATGTAGCCATTGATATGCCTGCAGGCCCCAGCGAGGTGGAAGTGCTGGCAGACAAAGACAGCAATCCGGCATTTGTGGCAGCCGACTTGCTTAGTCAGGCAGAACACGGCATAGACAGTCAGGTCGTGCTGGTGACAACGAGCGAATCGTTGATTTCTGATGTTCAGAAAGAAATCGAACGGCAGTTGTATTCTTTGCCAAGAAATGAAATTGCCAAAAAGGCGTTGGAGCATAGTAAAATCATATTGGTTGAAAGTGACGAAGAGATGTTGGAAATAACGAACATGTACGCTCCGGAACATTTGATCATCGAAACCAAGAATTATCAGGAACTAAGCAATGGCGTCCTGAATGCCGGCAGTGTATTCCTGGGTAGCTTGACTCCCGAAAGTGCCGGTGATTATGCCAGCGGAACAAACCATACTTTACCGACAAACGGATACGCAATGGCTTACAATGGCGTAAATCTGGATAGTTACAATCGTAAGATTACATTCCAGCACATTTCCGCTCAGGGAATAAAGCAAATAGGACCAGCTGTTGAATTGATGGCAGAAGGTGAACAGTTGACTGCACATAAAAACGCCATGACACTTAGATTGAAGAGCTTATAGAAACAGATTAAGCCATTGTCCTGAAAATAAATTAATTATTGAAATGAAAGAATTAAAGGATTTGGTTCGTCCAAATATTTGGGAACTGGCACCTTACAGTTGTGCGAGAGACGAATTCAAGGGCAGCGATGCCCATGTCTTTTTGGATGCAAATGAGAACCCATACAACGAACCTTATTGTCGTTACCCGGATCCATTGCAGGAAAAATTAAAGGCCATGCTTTCTCCCATAAAGAAAGTTCATCCCTCTCAGATGTTTATGGGAAACGGCAGTGATGAGGCCATAGATCTGGTATATCGTATTTTTTGCATTCCAGGTAAGGATAATGTGGTTGCCATTTCTCCCACTTACGGTATGTATAAGGTATGTGCTGATGTCAATGATGTCGAATACCGTACTGTTACGTTGGACGAACGATTCCAGTTGGATGCAAAGAAATTGCTGGCTTCGGTCGATGAGAATACGAAGGCAATATGGTTGTGTACTCCTAATAACCCAACGGGAAATGATTTAGATCGTGATGCCGTTATAGAGGTTATTCGTTCGTTTTCCGGGATAGTGGTAGTTGATGAGGCCTATTCGGATTTTTCCAATTTGCCCCCCCTTCGTCTTCAGTTGAACTATTTTCCCAATTTGATTGTCCTGAACACGTTCAGCAAGGCATGGGCTTCTGCATCCATACGATTGGGAATGGCTTTTGCCTCTTCCGAAATCATTTCTTTGTTCAACAAGGTCAAATACCCTTATAACGTAAATCTTCTGACGCAACAAAAGGCCATAGAGGTGTTGGAGGACACCTATCGGGTGGATCGTTGGGTTCAGCAGATACGTCGCGAGAGAGACCTCATCCTTCCTGCCATTCAGGAACTTCCTATCTGTAAGCAGGTTTATCCTACGTCGGCAAATTTCTTCCTGGCTCGTATGACGGATGCCAATGCCATTTATATGTATCTGAAGTCATTGGGTATTATCGTTCGTAATCGCAACCGGGTCGAACTGTGTGGCAATTGTCTTCGTATTACGATTGGCACCCATCAGGAAAATATGGAACTGCTTTCAGCATTAAGACAATATTCATGAAGAAAGTTTTATTTATTGACCGCGACGGAACGATTCTCGTTGAACCATCAGACGAACAAATAGATAGTTTCGAGAAATTCCATTTCGTGCCAGGTGCTATCAGCGCTTTGAAGTTCTTACGTAATCATACCGATTACGAACTTGTTATGGTCAGCAACCAGGATGGCCTTGGTACGGACAGTTATCCGGAAGACACATTTTGGCCCACACAGAACTTGATGCTGGAAATCTTGAAGGGCGAGGGCGTTGTCTTCGATGCTATCTTTATTGACCGCAGTTTCCCCGAAGACAATCTTCCTACCCGTAAACCAGGAACGGCCATGCTCACGTCCTATCTGGACGGAACGTATGATCTTGCAGCCAGCTGGGTGATAGGGGATCGTTCCACCGATGCTCAGTTGGCAAAGAACCTGGGTTGTAAAAGCTTGATTTTAGGGCCAGGAATGGATTGGACAAAGATTTCCGAATTGGTGTTTGCCGGTGAACGAATTGCCGAAGTCTCTCGTAAGACAAAGGAAACGGATATCGAGATCCGTGTCAATATTGATGGTGACGGAAAGAGTGATATACAGACAGGTCTTGGATTTTTCGACCACATGTTGGAGCAGATCGCCAAACACGGTTTGATAGATTTGTATATTCGTTGCAAGGGCGATTTGTATGTCGATGAGCACCATACGATAGAAGATACGGCCATTGCATTAGGCGAGTGCATCCTGAAGGCATTGGGCGATAAACGTGGCATTGAACGTTATGGTTTTTGCTTGCCGATGGATGATTGCCTCTGCCAGGTAACACTGGATTTCGGCGGTCGCCCATGGTTGGTTTGGGATGCCGAGTTCCATAGGGAGAAAATCGGTGAAATGCCAACGGAGATGTTCCTGCATTTCTTCAAGAGTTTGTCCGATGCTGCTCGGATGAACTTGAATATCATGGCCGTGGGGGACAACGAGCATCATAAGATAGAGGGCATTTTCAAGGCTTTGGCACGCAGCTTGAGAATGGCTGTCCGGCGTGATGTCAGTCATTTCCAATTGCCTTCTTCCAAGGGCGTATTATAAAAACGAACGAATGAATACCCCTCAGCAATATCCGTCAATCCTTTTGCAGCGGGCCGTGGGCGAAGTCAGCCGTTTGCCGGGAATAGGCAGTCGTACGGCTCTCCGTTTGGTTCTTCATCTGCTTCGTCAGGAGGTTACAGAGGTCGAATCCTTGTCGAATAGCTTGGTTGATTTGCGCAAAGGCATTCATTATTGTCGTGTCTGTCATAACATTTGTGATACGGACGTCTGTTCGATTTGTTCAAATCCGATCCGAGATGCCAGAATGGTGTGTGTGGTGGAAAACATTCAGGATGTAATGGCCATAGAAGCGACCCAGCAGTATCAGGGTGTTTATCACGTGCTGGGCGGAGTCATCAGCCCTATGGATGGTATCGGCCCGTCGGATCTGGAAATAAACAGTTTGCAGGAACGGGTGTCTCAGGGAAATATTTCCGAGGTTATTCTTGCCCTTAGCCCTACGATGGAGGGCGATACGACAAATTTCTATATTTACCGGAAACTTCAGGATTCGGGCATCAAGGTTACGGTCATTGCGCGAGGCATTGCTCAAAACGATGAACTTCAATATACAGACGAAGTAACGTTGGGGCGAGCTTTGCTTGGCAGGATTCCGTTTAAGTTTTAATGTTTACGATAGGGAATGCAAAGTATGAAGAAGAATAAATTAGTTTACGTCCTCCTGCCGATATTGCTGCTCTGTATTTCGGCTCTGTTGGAAATATGGACGAGCGATACGTCCTGTATGGCAGAAACAAATGCCAATTTAACCTATTTCAGTTCATGCGTATGCGCGTTGATGACCGTTGCAGGTCTTTTCGTATCCATTCGTTGTACCAACATGCAACCTATTGCCCGTATGCTGTTCCTGTTTGTCCCGGCCCTTGCTGTCTTGTTGGATTATTACCTGTTTATGGACACCAATTTGCTTTATGCCCTGCCGTTGATGGCCATTGCTTACATATTTGTCTATCCCAAGAATAAGAAGGAGTCATCAGAGGCATGAAATTAAGTGTTGTCATAGTCAGCTACAATGTTCGCTATTACCTGGAGCAGTGCCTGCGTAGTGTAGAACGTGCTTCCACGGATTTCGACTCGGAAATCTGGGTTGTTGACAATGCTTCCACGGATGGTAGTGTCGATTATCTGCAATCTCGTTTCCCTGATGTCCATTTCATTGCAAACAAAGAAAATTTTGGTTTCTCCAAGGCCAATAATCAGGCAATTAGACAATCAACGGGGGAGTATGTGCTGTTGCTGAATCCGGATACGGTCGTTCCGGAAGGCACATTGAAGGGGTGCATCGAATTTCTTGATTCTCATCCGAAAGTAGGTGCCACAGGTGTCAGGATGTTGCATCCCGATGGCTCTTTTGCCCCCGAAAGCCGTAGAGGCATACCTACGCCGTTTGTCAGTTTTTGCAAGATGTCGGGCTTAGGTTCATTGTTCCCCAACAGTAAACTGTTCGGTCGCTATTATATGCGCTTCCTTGATACGGACGAGGCGAATCAGATCGAGGTTATTTCCGGGGCGTTTAACATGATTCGTCGCACAGCGTTGGATCAGATAGGGTTGCTCGATGAGGAGTTCTTTATGTATGGCGAGGATATTGACCTGAGTTATCGCTTGTTGCAGGGCGGTTGGGAGAATTATTACTTGCCCTATAACATTCTCCATTATAAAGGTGAAAGTACGGTGAAAAGCAGTTTCCGGTATGTGCACGTCTTCTACAATGCCATGCTGATCTTCTTCAACAAGCACTTTGGCCATCGTTACCGCCTGTTCGGGTTGTTTGTCCGTATGGCAGTTGTCCTCCGGGCGTTTCTGGACATGTGTATCCGGTTGCTGGATCGCATTCCGTCGATATTCCCTTCATCTCAGCCGGTGCCCATAGAATATCTTTGTTTCGATTTTGATACGATGAAGATAGAAGATATCCTGAATACGTTGAAGAACCAAAAGAGCGGTGAACGCAAGCAGTTGGAACTGATTTCAAGGCAAGCCGGCGTAGCTATTCGTATGGATGGTGTACGGATGTTGGATTCAGATACGATGAAATAGTATGATGCAATCCCCAACCATACGTCTTCGCGCCGTGGAACCGGAAGACCTGGATTTCATGTATTTGATAGAGAACGATACGCTGTTGTGGAAATATGGTGTTTCCAACGTGCCATTCTCCCGTTTCGCCTTGCGCAATTTCATTGAACAGACGACAAACAACCTGTCACGAGATGGGCAGCTTCGCTTGACGATAGAGCATTCATCCGGATTTCCTGTTGGTTTCATCGATCTGGAAAACTATGATTCTGTGCATAATCGCGCCGAGGTCGGCATTGTCGTTTCGCCCGAATGGCAGAACAAGGGGGTGGCAAGCGATGCCTTGTCGCTACTTATGCAGTATGCTTCCGATATCCTGCACGTTCATTTGTTGTATGCGTATGTGTGTAGGGACAATAAACCCGCACTTCGTCTTTTCGGAAATGCGGGCTTTATGGAAAGTGGCGTGTTGCCTCAGTGGATTCGTCTGGCTTCTGCCTATTCAGATGTAGTCGTTTTCACCAAGGTATTGGCCGGTTAATTAGCGCTTATGAATTCATCCAGGAAACGAACGTCGTTTTCCGAGAACATACGCAGGTCCTTTACTTGATATTTCAGGTTCGTAATACGTTCGATGCCCATGCCGAAGGCGTAGCCGGTATATATTTTGCTGTCGATGCCGTTTGCCTCCAGTACAGCCGGATCCACCATGCCGCAACCAAGGATCTCCACCCAGCCGGTGTGCTTGCAGAACGAGCAACCCTTTCCGCCGCACAGATGGCACGAAATGTCCATTTCGGCACTGGGTTCCGTGAACGGGAAGTAGCTGGGGCGCAATCTGATCTTTGTATCAGGGCCAAACATTTCCTGTGCAAAGAGCAGCAGTACCTGCTTCAGATCCGTAAAGCTTACGTTCTTGTCGATGTACAGGCCTTCAACCTGATGGAAGAAACAATGTGCACGTGCGCTGATGGCTTCGTTGCGATAGACGCGTCCCGGGCAGATGACGCGGATGGGCGGTTGTGTCGTTTCCATCACTCGTGCCTGCACGCTGCTCGTGTGGCTTCTCAGGATGATGTCGGGATGTGCTTCCACGAAGAACGTGTCCTGCATGTCGCGGGCTGGATGGTCATCGGCAAAGTTCATGCTGCTGTAAACATGCCAGTCATCTTCCACTTCCGGTCCTTCTGCCAGGGTGAATCCCAATCTGCTGAAAATATCAACGATCTCGTTCTTCACGATGGTCAGGGGATGCCTGGTACCCAATGGAGTGGGATAGGGGGTCCTGGTCAAGTCGATGGCAGGGCCCGCCGCCTGTTGCTCGGCAGCGGCATCCTTCAGCTCGTTTATTTTTTGTGTGGCAAAGTTTTTCAATTCGTTGATCTTCATGCCCACTTCTTTTTTCATTTCGGCAGGTACGTTACGGAAGTCGTTCATCAGAATTGAAATCTCGCCCTTTTTACTCAGGTATTTGATGCGCAGGGCTTCTGCTTCATCGGCATTTGCAGCTTTCAGGCAGTTGATTTCTGCCATTAATTCTTTTATTTTCTCAAGCATAATTTTCAATACTCATAAAATATTTGTGCAAAGGTAGTGATTTTAATTCACAAATCAAAGCAGCAGGCCCGAAATAAGGGCAGAAAACGCGCCAAGGGGCGCGAGGGGATTGCCGGTACAGAAAAAAAAAAAAAAAAAAAAATACGGCTTCGCCGAAAGAATGAAAATCCCCCCACCGCGTTTCACAACGAAGAAGGGGGCAAAAAAAACATACATGAAAAAGATCATTCTCCAATAGGCATTAATCAGATGATCAGGGTATCTGGAGGAAGCTACCTCGGATGTGTGCAAGGTAGCGACTTCCAGTCGCTCTTCCGTGGTGAGGCTTTCATCGCCCCATCAATTATGCATTATGAATTATGCATTATGCATTGATTAAGAGATAGCGTCTTCCAGACGCTTGCCTGTTGTCGCCTCATCGCCCCATCAATTATGCATTATGAATTATGCATAATGCATTATGCATTGTGCATTATGCATTATGAATTATGCATTGATAAACTCTTTTGGGAACCATACCTTGATGTCTGTAAAATAGGAATCCGGATTCTTCTTACTCTCTACGGATGTGAAGGACAGGTCCACGTCCACCAATTCCATGGTGGCAGCTGCTGAGTTCAGCCGTTCCTCGTTCAGATCCTGCAAGCAGGTTGCCTTTGCATCGTGTCGCACGGTGGAGTTCAGCCCCTGTTCGTCCCAGAACACGATCATGTCACGCATTACATACTGTTTGCCTGTTCTCTGACTTGTTCCCTCTCTCTTCGGCCATCTACGGCCAATCATTGCTTTAACTCTCATGATTGAATAATTTGTTGTTAGTGATAAATTGTTGGAAGCCGTCTTCTACGGCATATTCGTGAAATTCTTTTTCTGTGGCGTAGCACAGGGCTGCAGCTATGTACTTGAACTCCTTCAGCCATTCCTTTTCCTTTTCTGTTTCAATGACTCTGGCCACAAGGCATATTCCGTGCTTTTCGCCCCATTCAATGTATCTATGGTAAACCACGTTGTAATACACTCCCTCGCCAAATGGCGTAAATCGTATTATCAAGTTTACGGCATCTATGTATATTCTCTTCAATACTGGGTGCTTCCCTGCGAAGAAAAGATGGCTGAGCAGACGTTCCCACATATCCGCTTCGGATGCATAACTGCAAACGCCCTTGCCTGGTTCAACGATAGGAATGAAGTTATTGCTTATCATATTTAATTATCATAATCGAGCCAGTTCTTCAGCTCCACCGCTTCATCGTCTATTCCCTCGCTCTCCACGAAATCCTCGTATGAGTCATCGCTCAATTCCAGTTCGGTTTCGTCGATTACCAGTTCTACCTCGTTTCCTTCGTAGAACTGTTCTTCCAGCCAATTCAGCAGGTTCTCGAAGGGGGCTGGGTCTGGATCCAGTTCGTAGGGCGTCAGCCATTTCTTGCCCAGCATAATCTGCCAGGGCAGCAATGCCTTCAACGTACCGCCCGGGGCAAACATGGGGTTATTGCTTCTTGCGTATTTGAGGTATGGGAACATACGATATTTTTCGTAGGTCTTACAGGAAAGCACGAATCGGAAGATGCGTTCTTCTATCTGTTTCCCCTTGCTTGCCACGATTGCACCCTGCAGTTTGGCAGCCGTATCCGATGCGTAGGAAGTCAGGAACTTGTCGGAATGTTTCAGTTCCATCGTGTGGCACTTGAATCCCCCCACCGACAGGATGCCCTGTGTGATGTCATTGTTAGCATAGAGACGCTTTAGCGTAACTTTCTTTATTATCTTGTTCATTGTCTTTCTTTCTTTCTTTTATGCCATTCGTTCTTTGCCACCTTTTCAATCAGTCCGTCTTCTATCCACATGTGGGCTATGTAGCTGGGCCGGCTCTTGTTCTTCGTGCGGGCCAGACCTGCTTCCAGATCTCCCCGTGTGAAGGTGTCGGGCAGCTGTTCAAACAGGATGTTCCATTTTATTGTACGAGCCCCCTCATTCTTTCTTGCAACGGCTTTTGCCTCGTTGTAGTCATTCCCCCACATGTATTGAGATATGAAATGCTCTACGGATGCCCACCACATCCCGAACTTCAGTACCTTCTCCTTCATCTTGTCGCTCTGCGGATTTCCCCACAGTTCGTTTGCTACCAGAGATGCACGGAAGCCCTTGTTTGCGCTGCGCTTCGAATAGACATACATGGCATCGTCTGCTGCCTTGCGCGATTCCTTGCGCACACGCTCCAGCCATGCGCGAAGAGGTTTCCAGGTATAGGACAGGTCGCGGCTGATTCTGGGGCGTACCTTGAAACGCCATGCCACGTTTTTGTCGAATTCCTGTATGTCGGTATATTGGGAACAATTTGCAATTGATGCTTCATCCAAGGGGTCCTCATAGGTCATCTCATCAAATTTGCTGATGATGGACAGATGTCTGGCAATGCTTTTGTCTGGTATCTTCTTCCACGGCATGTAAGGCGCAAATTCGCTGTTGAAGATGGGGGCAAAGGTAATGCGTGTTACCAGTCCGTCCTGAACGCTGGGGAAGAAAGCCCTTACACGTTCGGGCGTTCCAGTCAGCAATACGTTCCAGAACAGTTGTACGCGTCCCTTGAAGGTATTCGTACTACGGAACTGCTGCCCGGTCTTGTCGTTGTCCCAAGCGATACGCAGCAGGTCGGAAATGCCCTTCACGTTACGCCCGAAGGTGTCCATTTCGGTACAGGACGTGTGCAGGTGGAGGCCCTGGTTGTCGAACGCCTGCTGGAACAGCTGCACCTCGCTGAATTTCGGTTCCAGGAACCGCTTGCACAGCTGCGGCTTTTCCTTGCCGTCCCTGTTGTCCGATTTGGTGTTCATGAACGTGTCATAGAGCCGTTCGCGAGCCTCTATCAGGCTTTCGCGATTCTGCAGGATGCCATGCAGATAATCAAATCGCTTTATGTACGATTTGCCTGCACCCGGTGGGGCGGAGATTACCGTCATGAACTCCGTCGTATGGGGGAATCCGTCGAAATAGTCTGCCTGCACATAGCTGGTCAGCGTGCCGATGATTTCCAGCAGGGCGGCAATGGTCGGTATCTTGAATTCCGTGGGGGCAGCGTTCACCCAGTCCTTGATGATGGGGGGCAGCTCCGGCATGATGGACAGGAACGGAGTCCAGGGGGATTCGAGCGTGTCGCCCTCCTCCCCCTTTTCGTTATCGTTATCGTCATCGTTATCGTTTTCGTTGTATTTCACGATGTACCCACGGTCAACCATGAATTTATACAGGTTCCACGCCAGTTTCCCGGTGGTGTTGTAGCTGCAGACCTTCTTAGCCTGCGCAAAGATCTCTTCGTTACTGTGTCCGAATTTCGGAATCAGAGCCGTAATCATGGTGGGGTTGTTGTCGCACAGGTTGCGGATGTCCCGGATGATGTTGTAGTGGAGCGAATGCACTTCGCCCTTGAAGGGTTTCCCGTTGACCATGATTCCCAGCTGCTCGCCCCGGTAGCAGGTATATTCCTGGATGATGGCTTCAAGGGTCTTGTTCGTGTTGCGCCATGTCGTTGCCTTGAAATGCTGCAGTTCTTCGTCCGACAGGGTGGCGCGTTCCGTTCCGGCGGTTTCGCCCTTCTTCTTGTCGTTCATTTCCTTCCTCCGTTTTTCGGGAATCGCCCGCAGGTTTTGGACTGCCTCCTGGATTTCCTTTTCACGTTCTTCCCCGATTTCAAAAAGCCGTTTGTCGATGAACAGGATTTCGTCTGCCAGCGGACAGAAGGAAATCCGGGATCTGTCCACGTTCACCTCGTCGAACCATTTTTCGCAGGGTGTGAAGTGCTGTACAAATGCCCTCTGGCTCTCCAGAATATCATCGTCGAAGTTTTCCAGCTCCGCCACGATTTTCAGACCCTTTCCGCTCGGGGTGATGAACATCAGACGCACGTTCCACTTTTCAAAGTCGTTGTACGACAGGATTGTGTGGCACAGGTCGCGCGGAGTCCATTTGTCATCGTCGCCCTCTCCGATGTGGTCCAGGTCTATCAGATACAGCCCGTTCGGTACGATGTTGTACTCTTTTCGCGAATAGTTTTCCGGCAATCCCTGCCACAGAATAGCTGGAAGATTGCCTTTTGCCTGTGCATCACCATTCCGGAATCGCATTATATTATCATGGATGTATTCCGTACTAAGAAATCTTTTCAGGACTTCTTCCGATTCGATGAATCCATCGATCGTGAAATGTTCCTTTTTCTGAACGTAGGCAAAGGAACGAGTGTGTTCTTCTTTGTTTTCTTCCATAATTTTTTTAGTCATTAGAGTTTCGCCCGGCGCGTGGGCTGATCTTGCATTTGAATAAGACGCTGTTTAGGAATTTCACTTGTTTGTTGATTTCATTAAACAGGACAGTCGCCGTCAGTTTCGCTTTCGGAATATCTATCCTTATGGTGTATTTTTCCTTGTAGTCGAAAACCGTACACAGGTTGTCTTCGCTCACAAAACGCTGCTGCACCTCTTCGCCGTTCTCATCCTTCACCTTCTCACGCTTGCCGTAAGGCCGGTAGGTGAAAATCCCTGTTGGACCCATGAATGCCGAACCAGCATATTTCTTTCCAATCTCGTACTTGAACCCTTCGGGCAGATCCATCTGCAACGTGGCAGAAATTTCCTTCATTTCTTCCATATCGCTAATCGTGTATGATTTCCAGGATTCTTTTAACCAACACCACAGGGGCAAGGAGTTCCACACCTGCGAAGCGCACCAGCGCAACGCCAATCTCATTGATTTTTCTCATAACTGTAAAAATTTAGGGGTTATTTTATATTTTGCTGAATGTTGCGAGCCTGCCATAAAGTCGGGTCATGGCGTACATACGCACTTTCGATGCCATCTTATTATTCCGTTGGAATTTCAGGTAATGAGACAGGGAGACGTTGGAAACACCAAACTTATCTCTTACTATCTTTCTTTCCTTTGATGTGAGAAATATCTGTACCATAACGTGCCGTTTTTTTGATTTCGACCGCTAAGGTACGGGCAAAAAAAAACATCGGAGAGAAAAAATCTCACCGATGAAAGTTTTGGTAAAGTTCTTGTAAAGTTTTGGGGGTATTTCCCCAGGTCGGTAAAGTTTTGGTAAAGTTTTGGTAAAGTTTTGGTAAAGTTTTTATTTCAGCATCTGCTGGAAACTACGGGCTATGGCCAGATAGTCGTGGAAACGCTTTGTCTGGACCGGTGCGTCTTCGGCATCCCATTGCGAAACACGCTTGGAAAAAGACTGTACCGACATCCTGCGCAAGTCG
>JAZLIY010000050.1:0-22678 GCA_045617645.1 Bacteroidaceae bacterium
ATAGATGAGGCTGTCCATCTCTGCCAGCTGGCGAGAAGCCTCATCGTGGTGGTGGCAACCGAGCAGGATGCCCATCATCAGCACGCAAACAATCCCGAATTTATGACTATATGTCATTATCATACCGCAAAAATACAACAAAAATCTAAAAGGGGAAAAATTTGGCGAATAATTTTGCTTCACCCGTAAATCCGAATTTATCATTAGATAAAAATACGCATGGCCCGGACTCTGTCCTTCGGATACAAAATGCCTCACGTACGTTCGGAAAAAACTTTATGGCAGACATGGTCCGCATGTTGAAACCCCCGAAGGGATAGGGTGTTCAAAATTAGCGCCGAAGGTGCGACAGAATTGTTCTCACTTTCATGGGGCTCCAATATGAAATTATTTCGCCACTTTCAGGGCTTTGATCACTTGCTAATCCACATTTCATAGGGCTTACGCCACTATGCTATATTATGTCGTCCGTACCGGACTTTCTGGTCTCGGGCTAAATGCCGATTTTGAACACCCTACTCTCTGAGGGTAACATAACACAGGATAGGGCATGAGCCCTATTTATCAATAGGATATAAACCCCCAAAGTCCTGAAGGGACGACAGAATTTCATATAGCATGTGGATGTGAAAGGCTGCTCGCTTATATATCTTTGACCTAACGGTCGAAGACACTCTCGCTCGGCATAGCAAAAAAAGATTATTTTCTTTTGCTTTGCCCTCGCTTATTCGTACTTTGACCATTCGGTCGAAGATACTCTCGCTCGGCATAGCAAAAAAAAAATGTTTTCTTTTGCTTTGCTCTCGCTTATTCGTATCTTTGCAGTGTCAAATATAGAAAATAAGATATGAAAAAGCATTTTCTCCTTTTCTGCATGGCTGCCCTTGCGCTGTGCGGATGCCAAAAGGCCGATGAGGCTACTTCCTTCGACTGGCTTCTCACTCCCCGCGACAATGAATCCTTCGTGCAAGTAAGCGATGACGGTAAGGAACTGACCATCGGGAACCGACTGGTGACACGTACCTTCCGTATGGATCCGGCACTTGCCACCGTCAGTATGAAGAACCTGATGACGGACGAAGAGATGATTCGCGCCGTGAGCCCCGAAGGTTATCTTTACCTGAACGGAGAGAAATATTCCATAGGCGGGCTGTCCGGGCAAAAGGAACGTGGTTATCTGCGCCCAGAATGGTTGGAGGAGATGACACCGACGGAAGGCTCGTTCCGGCTGACCGGTTACGAAGAGGGTGAAATACAGGAGCGCTTCCCCTGGGCCCGCAGCAGATGGGCGCTGAACAAGGAGAGTGCTACGGGAAAGACGGTGACCTTCATCATGCAAGGCCCCGAACCAATACAAAACCTGAAACTGCGCCTCACTTTCGGTATCTACGACCAGTTGCCAGTCATCAGCAAGTCCTTTGAACTGCTGAACGAAAGCAACGAGGAGGTGCGCGTGGATTCCTTCGAGCTGGAACGCCTGGCCTTCGTGGAGCCTGAAAGTTCCGATGATGCTGAGGGAACGGATCTGCTGCCCAACATCTACGTGGAAAGCAATCAATTGTCGGCCTCATGCTTCAAGTACCGCGGAGCCAGCGGCACGGCATCCTGGATGAGGGATCCCGACTATACGAGCCAACGCAGCTACTGCTGTGCCACACGCTGTATCCTGTCCGTACACTCCGTATGGGGTCCCGACAAAGCGCTTCCCGCCGGTGAGTCCTTCAGCTCCTTCACCAACTGGCTGATGCCCTTCGACAGTTACGACCGTGAGCGCAGAGGACTCTTCCAGCGCCACTTCTATCGGGCACTGGCTCCCTGGACCACCGAGAACCCCATCTTCCTGCACCTGACCAGCAGCGACCCCGAGGTCATCCATACCGCCGTGGACCAGTGTGCCGAAACCGGTTACGAGATGATCATCATGAGCTTTGGATGCGGACTGAACGCAGAGGATGTGTCGCCCGAGAACATTGCCTTCTGGAAATCCCAGGTTGACTATGCTCACAGCAAGGGCATCGAGATGGGTTGCTACTCCCTCCTGTCAAGCCGACATATCGACGACGAGAACGACTGCATAAATTACCGCACAGGAAAGCCGGGCGGCATGCGTTTCGGCCATTCGCCCTGTCTCCAGAGCCAGTGGGGCATCGACTATTTCAACAACATCGAGAAGTTCATCACCGAAACGGGCATGACCTGTCTGGAACACGACGGTTCGTATGCCAGCTGTGACTATTGTGCCAGCACCACTCACCCGGGACACCGTGGATTGCACGACTCACAATGGGAGCAATACTGGAAGATTGCCCACTTCTATCAGCGAATGTGCGCCAAGGGCGTTTACCTGAACGTGCCTGATTTCTACTTCATGAACGGTTCCACGAAGGTGGGTATCGGATACAAGGAGGTAAACTGGTCGCTCCCGCGCGAGAACCAGATCATCCATACTCGCCAGCTGAACAACGACTGTACCTACGAACGGCCGCAGTCGGGTTGCTGGAGTTTCGTGCCCCTCACCCAGTACCACGGAGGCGGAGATGCTGCCACCATAGAGCCCCTCAGCGAACATCTGGATGTGTACAAGATGCTTATGGTACAGAACTACGGGGCCGGTGTGCAGGCCTGCTACCGCGGTCCGCGCCTGTATGACACGGAAGAAACGAAACAGACCGTCATAGATGTCATAAGCTGGTACAAGCAATACCGAGAGATCCTGAACAGCGACATCATCCACCTGCGCAAGTGTGACGCACGCGACTGGGACGGTATGCTGCACGTGAACCCAGACCTGAAAGAGAAGGGCTTTGCCATCTTCTATAATCCTCTTTCCGAACCCATCACGCGTACCATCAACCTGCCGCTTTACTATACAGGTCTCACCAAGACGGCACATATTCGCGAACAGGAAGGCATGCCCAAGAAATATCGTCTGAACCGCGATTACAGCGTGGACCTAACGGTGGAAATCCCTGCCAACGGCTACACCTGGTATGTCATCGAATAACCAAGGAAAGAGTACGAAAATCCAATTTTTGGAAAAGCAATATGGTGTATTCTTTAAGGGGCAGCTTTTCGGCAGATGGTATGGCGAGTGAGCCGACATATCATTATGAGAAGCGGCCGTGGATTCCGTCTAGGAGATTTCTTCATTGAAATGTGGCTGAAGAAATAATCAAAAAAACATACATAATATATATATAATGTAATACGTGGAGTTCATTCCCCCGGGAATCGTACTCCCCATTCCCTACGCAGGGAATCCATCTGTTGCATGATGGACAGGATTTCGGCATGGGGCATCATGGGTGATTCCACCAGTCCCTCCTCTATGCAACGGCAGGACTCCAGCACCTGGTACTCGTAACCGGTAACGATGTCCTGGGGGGTGGTATGCGTTTCCACCAAATCAAAGTTCCTGTACACCTCTATGCGACCGGGGTTGTTCACGTTGTCTATTTTCAGATAGCCTTCCGTTCCGCCGATTACGGCCTGACGGTCGATGCGACTGATCACGCCGCACATCAGGTTGGCCATCTTGCCGTCGGTGTACGTCAGGGTAATGCTTTCCTGTACGTCCACTCCCGTAGGGCCTACCTGACAACTGGAAACGGTCTGCCGGATGTCCGTACCGAAATACATACGGGCAAAGTTGAGCAGATAAACGCCCAGGTCCAACAAGGCACCGCCACCCAGTTCGGGCCGGATAACCCGTTCCTTGTGGTCAACCTTGTAGCTGAGACACGCGTTTATAATACGCGGCTCGCCTATGATGCCGCTCTCCATCAGTTCCTTTATCTTGTGGGAGATGGGCATATAGCGCGTCCAGATGGCTTCACCCAGATAGACACCCCTCTCGTGTGACAGGCGTATCAGTTCCTCCGCCTCTTTTGCATTGTTGGTAAATGCCTTTTCCATCAATACGGGCTTGTCGTGCAAAAGGGCCTGACGCGCTGGTGCATAATGATGGGAATGGGGCGTGGCTATATACACCAGGTCCACATCCTGGTCCCGAAAGACCTCTTCGTAACTGCCGTATGCCCGTTCCACACCGAACTCCTGTGCAAACGACTGGGCTTTCTCCAACGTGCGTGAGCCTACGGCCAACACATTTGTTCCCTTGACCTGTGCCAATGTACGGGCCATCTTTCCCGCAATATGTCCGGCACCAATAATACCGATGTTGTATGTCTTCTTCATCTTTTTATATTATCTCTTCATTACTTAGTCCATAATCTTTCAATATTTGAGATGCTGTGAAAGAATCCAAAGCCCATCGTTATCCTTTCCCTCACGCTTCAATATTTCCAATTTCTTCAATATGGAAAGATCACGTTCTATTGTGCGTTGGCTTACCGACAGCATCTCCGACATTTGTTTGCCCGTAATTGTCGGAAGCTCTTTTATGAGATTTAGGATTTTTTGCTGACGTTCAGTAAGTTTTGTCTCCGACATATCTCCGTCATAGTTTCCGACATTCGAGGTGTCGGAAGAGGCAAAGATGGTGGTCTGGAATTGAGTGGGAGATGATTTGAACTTGGGCTTTAACTTTTCCTGATATCCTTCCAATGCTTTGGTCTCATTACAGATGCGTGTGAGTCCGCTACCACGCTTCTCCATGTAGTCAAGCTGAGCCATCACGTTTGCAAGTATGGGATTGCGCCTTTCGGAAGAAACGTCTGCGATGTCTAAGTCCTGTATCAGCAAACCATTGTACATAATTCCATTCCTCTATGAATTCTCGTATATTACTTTGCAAAGGTACTCATTTTTATCGAAAGTCGGCCATCTATTTGACGATTCGCACGTAGTTTAAGCAAATTATGGCTAAAAACGGATCAAAGTGAAACCAAATTCGAGTTAATTGGAATTTATAAATTTGTTAAATCACTCGTTTACTTGTATCTTTGTGAGGAGAAATGGGATATTGTATGACAAGACACATCGGGAAAGTTCTTTTTTTGTTCACGATACTCGTGTGGACACGTTCCTTTTCCTGTGCCCAGGAGCCGGCCTCATGGCCCACACCAAACCCGGAGGCAAGACCAGGAACACGATGGACGTGGCTTGGCTGTTCCTTCAACGAGCAGGACATCCGCTGGAACATGGAACAGTATGCCCGTGCCGGCATCGGCACCATGGAGATAACGCCATTGTATGGGGTTGTGGGCAACGAGGCCACGGAGCGTTCCTTCCTGTCCCCATCGTGGATGGAGGCACTTCGTTTCATCGAAGAGGAAGGACAGAAAGACGGCATTCAGATAGACATGAACTGCGGTACGGGATGGCCTTTCGGCGGTCCGCACGTATCAATAGATGATGCTGCTGCCAAGGTCGTCTGGTTCGACACCCTTGTATGCGGTAGGGACTGTCATCATCTGGACGTCTCCGTGCGCGACAGAAAAGAACAGCCCTTTGCCAAACTGAGCCGTGTGATGGCGTATGCCACGATAGGAGAGAAAAAGGTAATCCGTGACCTGACGAAATACGTAAACGGAAATATCCTGATGGCGGAAAAGGCACATCTGAACGATGTGCAGGATTACCGGCTCATTGCCCTTTACTGCTCACGAACACGGCAACAGGTAAAACGGGCTGCTCCCGGTGGAGAAGGGCTTGTGATCGACCATTTCGACAAAGGGGCTGTCGGTCGTTATCTGGAACGCTTCGACAAGGCGTTCCGGGAGAGTGGGGTACCGTACCCGATGACCTTCTTCAATGATTCTTACGAGGTATATGGTGCCGACTGGACTCCTACCTTGTTCGAGGAGTTCCGCAAGCGTCGCGGATATAGGCTGGAGGACTATCTGCCCGAACTATTGGGATTAGTGGAAGATGACAACAACCAGGTGCTGTCCGATTATCGTGAAACACTGGGCGACCTGCTCCTGGAAAACTTTACGCAGCAATGGGTGAAGTGGGCGCACGAGCGTGGTGTGATGGTGCGGAACCAGGCCCATGGCTCACCGGCCAACATACTGGATGGATATGCCACGGTGGACATTCCCGAGATAGAAGGATTCGGTCTGTCGGATTTCGGTATTCGCGGTTTGCGTACCGACAAAGGATTTACCCGGAAGAACGACAGCGATGTGTCCATGCTGAAATATGCTTCTTCGGCTGCACACGTCAACGGCAAGCCGCTGACTTCGAGCGAGACATTTACCTGGCTGACGGAGCATTTCCGCACGTCTCTCTCGCAATGCAAACCCGATTTGGACTTGATGTTTACGTGTGGTGTGAACCGTGTGTTCTTCCATACAACCTGCTACTCTCCCAAGGACGAACCCTGGCCGGGCTGGAAGTTCTACGCCAGCGTGGATATGAGTCCCACAAATACGCTGTGGCGCGACATGCCTTTCTTTACCCAGTATATAGAACGGTGTCAGCATTTCTTGCAGATGGGACAACCCGATAATGACTTCCTGGTCTATCTGCCCGTGCACGATATGTGGCGTAAGCGTTTCGGGAAAAAATTGCTTATGCAGTTCACCATTCACGAAATGGGGCAGATAGCTCCGGAGTTTATTCAGGAGGTCATGGCAATAGACCGTCTGGGATTTGACTGCGACTATATCAGCGACCGTCAGTTGCTGGCTTGTTCGCCGATGGGCCGGACGATACGGACGTCCGCAGGAACATGCTACAAAGGGCTAATCCTGCCGGATGGCTGCACGTTGCCCAGGGAGGTTCGGCGATTTGTGGAAAGGTTGAAAAAGAAAGGCGTACCTGTCGTCTATGGCGTACAAGAGAGTGAGTTGAAGCAGATAGCCCGGGCAGAAGAGATGAAAGGTTGCCTTGGGCTCCGCTACATCCGTCGGCGCAACAACGAGGGTTACCATTATTTCATTGCCAACCTGACACCAAACGATGTACACGAAGAGGTGCCCTTATCCGTAGATTTCCGTTCGGCTCGTCTGTATCATCCGTTGGACGGCCGTATCTCCCCGGCTCAGGTGCGCGATGGGAAAGTGCGGATAGATTTGCGTTCCGGAGAGTCGGTCATTCTATGTACGTATGCCGAAAAACAGCAGGACGAGGACATACGATCGGAATATTTTTATGAACCGTACTGTCAGCTGAAACACCATTGCTGGACTCTCTCGTTTACCGAAGAGGCACCAAAGGTGAACCGGACGTTTAACTTGGACTCTCTGCGTACATGGGAGGGATTGGATGACGATTCGGTCAGGGTGACCATGGGAACGGGCATCTATACCACGACGTTGCAGATGACAGAGGAGGAGATGAAATATCCGGAATGGCGAATAGACCTGGGTGACGTGCGGGAGAGCGCCCGACTCTATATCAACGATCGTTTCATCGGTTGTGCCTGGGCTGTTCCCTATCTGTTGGATTTCAGCAATCCGTTCAGGGTGGGGGAGAACATCCTGCGTATCGAGGTAACGAACCTTCCGGCCAACCGGATTGCCGATATGGATAGGCGTGGAGTACCCTGGCGGCGCTTCAAGGATGCCAATGTGGTGGATATCAACTATCGGCAAACGACCTATGCCGACTGGCAACCTGTGGCAAGTGGCTTGGCCAGTGATGTGGTGCTATATCGGGGCAAACGTAGATAATACGACCTACTTTCTCCGTTTCCACAGCTGCCAGCTGTTGATGATGTTTTGCCAGATGACATAACTGCCGGGAGCCAGGGAGCAGATGGGATTCAGGTAGGTACAGGCCATCCAGATGGCCAGGACGGTGTTCTTCTGTCCCAATGCCTGACCGGCGCTGATACGGTCGTGATAGTGTGAACCTATCCTTTTCCCGATAAGGAATTGCAGGCAGCAGGCAATCAGCCCACCCAGGGCAATCAGCAGGATTGTGGGAACGGAAGCCGTACTATGTACCAGCGAGCGTGTTGTCTGTCCCATAACGATGGTCAGGGCCACAGCCCAGATATAGAAAGCTATACCGCTATGCGTACCTAACAGGTCGTGCACCTTGGGCAGGAACGAGCGAAGGAGCAATGCGGTGAAGAATGGTGCCAGCAATAAAGGGAACACCTTGCTCAGTATTTTGGCAAAAGCCATCCAGAAAGTCAGTTGCGCATGCGGTTCCACCAAAGGGAATACGAGGGGTACGGCAATGGCGGCCATCAGATTGGAGACAAGGGTGTAGGTGGTCAGCGTGGAGGCGCTGCCGCCCAGCTTGGCCGTTACCACAGCAGCTGCGGTGGCGGTGGGACAGATCAGGCATACCATAAGGCCCTCCAGAACAGCCCGGTTCGTAGGTCCATTGGAACCCGATATCAGAATCAGGGCGATGAGTCCGCTCATAATCACCTGCACCAACAAAACCCATAGATGCCAGCGCACGGGTATCAGTTCCCTCGGTTCAATCTTGCAGAACGTGAGCAGTAGCTGGGCGAAGATCAGCGTGGGAGTCAGGATGCTCACCATTTCGCGTATCCCCGGTTTCAGGAAAGACAAACAGGCAACGTCCGCCAAAATAAAATATACCACAATGCCGGTTATCATAGCAATGGGTAATGTCCAATCCTTCAAGAAACGTATCATCTGCAAAATGAATTACCGTTATTATTACTAAACATAATCTCCATTATATAAAACCCCCGTTAAAGTATGTGCTATGCTTATGGACTACAAAAATACGGAAATATTTTCAAAGAGAACAGCATGACAGGGGAAAATTATCGGTAAGAATCATTTCGTATGATAACAAACGATTTATTGTCGTACAACAAGAATAGTAATTCTAATGCACAAATTATGTGGCTTTTGATATAAAAAACAAAAAACAGTTGGTGCTTGTAAACTTTTTAGTTAACTTTGCACTCGGATTCACAATAAATAATCATGGTAAAAAGAAAGGTTATATTTTATAAATCATATTTTCAGGATTTCTTCAACGACCTTGATGCCAAGACGAAAAAGAAAATCCTTCAGGTTCTTTCTTGGATTCAGAGCCTGGACATCATACCTGTTTCCATGATGAGAAGCATTACGGGGGTAAAAGGATTGTATGAAATCCGCATTGAATACAGCGGCAATATCTATCGCATATTCTGTTGTTTTGATAATGGTGAACTGGTCATCTTGCTGAACGGATTCCAGAAGAAGACACAGAAAACTCCCTCAAATGAAATCGAGCGAGCCAAGAAATTGATGAACGAATATTTTGACCCTAAAAAGTAATTATATGAAAACAGACAAGCGTACTGAAATAAGAAAATGTACTAATCTCGATGAACTTATCGATGCAGAGTATGGACCTAAGGGTTCTGCGGAACGCGACATTTTCGATGCGGAGACAAAGGAGTTCTGTATCGCTCAGACTCTGCGCGAAGAACGCATTCGAGCAGGATTGACTCAGCAACAGTTGGCAGATCTCATGGGAACGAAGAAAGCTTACATATCGCGAGTCGAAACAGGCAAGCAGAATCTGAATCTTACGACAGTATTCCGTCTCTTTAGCTGCCTTGGTAAGAAGGTGTCCATCTCGATAATGTAAGTTAATACTTATTATAATACCCACTCATGCACTGACTGACTTTGTTTTACCAGAGGTGGACTCTACGCTCCGGGGAAAAGTTTTCTTTCCGGAGTGACGTCATAGAGGCTGTACCAGCCATCTATATTGTTGACAATTCCATTGATACGATACTCATTGATGGAATGCACATCATTTTCGACTTGTTTAATCTTTTCTTCGAGACTGGAATACTGTGCATACAAGACGGCATAGGAGCTGAAGAACCGGCGCTTCATTTCCAGGAGTTCCTCGCCTCGGAATTTCGCCTCCAGCTCTTTGGATGTTGTGTAATAAGCTATTTCGAGCCCTCCAAGGTCTGCCATGTCTTCGGTTATCGTCTTGGTACCATTGCAGAAAGTAGTCCCGCCTATATAATACTGGTTGAAGACTACCGATGGCGTTCTCCGAACCGTGAATATACTTGTTTCTATCGTGAAGGGGATGATTTGTACATTGCATACAAATGGGACCTGAACCCTGCAACAGAAGCCGACGTTGTCGTGGCGCGAAAGGATATTGCCTATTATACAGGCCTTCCGGCTCCCCAGAGTGGCAAATATACGATGCATTTCAGGCAAGACGAAAGACCCACGGGCATCACCCACCCCACCATAAGACCCAAACAATCTCCCATGTTCGACCTGCAGGGCCGTCAGCTGAAATCTGCTCCGCAGAAGGGCATCTACATCCAGAACGGCAAGAAGGTGCTGGTGAAATAGAATATAGAAGATTCGTATATTTGAAGGGTAGGAGGTCAGTCCTACCCTTTTTTGATTCTACATGATACAAGGTACATCGTAAAGATTCCTTACATTTCCGCTCCGCACTTTCGAGGGCTCAAAACAGGGTCTCGACACTTTTTACAAAAAGTCGACACTACTTATTTCGAAGGCTGACGTATTATATACAGAGGCTTTTGAAAAATCTGGAAAGGAGATGAGGCGGAATCCCACCGGAACGCTCCTCAAGCACCCCAAAAACGCCCTTCAACAAGTCCATAATGGCCTTGTTAGTATTTTTTTAGTTTTTAGTTATCCAAAAAGTTGCTCATATTATGGCTTTTTCGTAGCTTTGCGATGAACAAGGCCAAAAAACGCAATATTATGAAAAAGAGAACATTTATTTCTGGCAATGCTCACTGCAATGCCTTTCGTGAACCCAATCCCAGTTTCTGCAGACCCAGATTCTGTACCATTAAAATCAACCACAAACCAACTAGACGGATATGGTGATCTTCCTCATCCCAAATCCCCAGTTGTTCCTCCCCAAATTGGCATCGAGGATTACACATTATTTATATATAGCGGGTGCGAGGATGCCACATTGGTCTTGGTAGATGAGAACGACAACGAAGTATTCTCTCAGGAGATAGAGGATGACACAGATCAGATCGTACTGCCCACCACCCTCTCTGGCACATACGAACTACGCATCTATCGTGGTAACTACATGTTCTACGGAGAAATAGAATTATAAATAACGACTAAAATATAGACAAAATGAAAAAGATTCTTGCTATTCTAAGTTTGATGTTGCTTGCATCACGTGGTTATTCACAATTGTTGGTTGATTCCTGTGGCCATGTTGGCATTGGAACGGAAGTTCCAAATTCTTTGTTAAGTATTGGAAGTAGTGGCGACAGCGATGTTTCTGCATACTTGAACAATAATAGAACGACTGTTGCTGCTTATATCAGGAATACTGCACCCAACACCCAAGACAGTTGTCAAATCGAAGGGATACATATATACAGTTCTGGTGACAGAGGAGAAAATTATGGGGTTTTCTCACAAGCCTGCGGAACGAATACAACGGCATGCAAAATCTCATGTGGCGTTTTTGGACAAGGGTCCTCGTCACAAAACTGTATTGGAATAATGGGCTGCGGAGGTTCATACACAACGCAGAGCTTGGCAGGAATTTATGGATCAAATAATGTGCTCGGACTTGGCACATTTAGCCATCAGGGGTATTATGCCGGATATTTTAAAGGCCCCGTAAGGTGTACCGAAAGGATCTATGCCTCATTGTTTACCCCAACAAGCAGTAACGCCAGAAATGGCGAAAATACCTCTGGCGAAATCATATCAGGCGAAAACGACGAACGTGTGTTGGATAGATTGCAAAACGTACAAACGGTACAATTTACACGCAAAACACCTCGAGAAGATACGACATGCGGCCAAGAAGAATCCACCGATTCTATGTCCGATGAAATGAAAGCATATTATGAAAAAGAAAAACTGCCCACGATTCAGCATGGCGTGATAGCCGACCAGTTAAAAGAAGTATATCCGGAACTTGTTCATGAAGACATCTACGGGAACGTCAGCATCAACTACATCGAGATGGTACCGCTGCTACTACAGAGCATACGCGAACTGTCCTCAGAAGTTACCACCCTGAAGGAGAAACTGGGATATGAGGACAAGAAAGTGAAAGCAACGTCCATTGAAGATACGACATCAGATGTGGATCTGGTGAAAATGAGCCAGAACAAGCCCAATCCATTCAGTGAATCCAGTGTGATTTCCCTGAACATCCCCGATAACGTCAAACAGGCTTTGATCTATATCTTTGACATGAACGGCAAGCAAGTGAAGACTATTGAAATTCCAGAACGTGGAAAGACGGACATCACGGTACATGCAAGCGACCTCAACTCCGGCATGTATATCTATAGTCTGGCCACAGATGGGGATGTATGCGTCACACGCAAAATGATTGTGTCAAAATAGTTTTTTAAACTAAGTCTTATATATGAAACTAATAAACGGCATGAACACTATACATTACCCATATAAAACAGTCCAACTTATATTAAAAAAATACTTCTTGTTGTTGTTTATTATATGTCCAGCGAAATGCCTTTGCCAAATATGCGAAAGCCCTATCTGCGATATTGAAAACTTTGAGGACAGTATCATTGTAACTTACAAATTTTGTGGTGCCAAACATTACAAAAGTCCATTTATTAAGGATCGATTTGATTGGAAATATCTCGGTTTTGGAAATAACGATCAATTAGGTGAACCAGCCGTACCATTTCGAAATGATACATTTATCATCCCCGCTGGTGCCACCGCAAAAATTTCCACAATTGAATACCATTATATTGACACCATTTTCCCATTATCACCCGCTATAGAATTTCCACTGGATAACCAGAACGAAATAAAGTGTAGCGAGATTATTAAATATGAAGGATTCTTTCCGAAAGACATTCTGATTTGCCACGAACCAACTGAATATCGGAACAATAGTCTTTTGCCTGTAACAATATATCCTGTTCAATATGCAATCAAGAAAAACACAGTGAGAGCATATTCTTTAATTAAATACAAAATCACTATCAACAACTCTCAAAAAAATAATTCGAAAGAATCATTGACAAAAGGGAATGACATTATATCCAATAGCACATTGAGAATTGCACGAAATTTCAATGAATGGAAATCAACCCATCTACAACAAATCATCAATAATCGTAATCCTCAAAATGCGTTTTTTTATGAAAAAAGTTATCTTGTTATATCAACAACTGAATACGAAAACGCGTTGTCCGAATTCGTTACTTGGAAGAAACTTAAAGGATTTAACGTCTTTGTGGAAACTCGGCCGAGAGGACAATGGACCCCAGATTTAGTAAAAAACATTATACAAACATATTTCGACACGCACAACATTGAATATTTATTGATTGTAGGTGGAACAAATGATGTGCCATCTGCTAATTTTAGTGATTTTAACATAATTACAGACTATCCATATGGTCTCCCATCCTCTGATGGGGCGTTACCACAAATAAAGCGAGGCAGGCTTCCTGTTAATTCAACATTCGAATTAAAAACAATTGTGAATAAAATTATAGCATATGAAAAAGAACCACCAACGCTAAATTCATTTTATGATAACGCGACTTTATGTTCATATTTTCAAGACGAAGGTTCTCAAAAGGACGGAAAGGAAGATTTGAATTTCATCCTTTTCTCGGAAACTGTTAAAAATCATTTAGTCAGTCAAGGCAAAATCGTTCAAAGAGAATATTATACGCCAGATACCATAAATCCTTTGTGTTATAAAAATGGCGAACCTATTCCTGTAAATTTGAAGCGGCCAAACTTTGCCTGGAATGGATGCGCTAATAGTATAAGACAAAAAATAAACGATGGTACGTTTTTGGTAATTCATAGAGATCATGGTGGAAAACATGTCTGGCGAGATCCATGGTTTGAACTTGCAGATGTAACCCGATTAAATAATCATAATTATACTCCCGTTATTCTGAATCTCGATTGTGAGGTTGGCCAGTATTTTGACACAGATACTTGTCTTGCAGAAATGTTTCTTATAAAAGAGAGTGGAGGATGTGTTGGGACAATTGCAGCATCACACAACGTACAGTCGGCTCATGATGATGTTTTTGGTTTAGGCATGATAGATGCTATTTGGCCCGGCATAATTGTCCCCAATAACACCTTTAACGATTTTATGAGTATTTCTGAAGAACCGATTTTCGATTTAGGGGGCATCATGGATTTTGGTTTTGCAACTCTTAACCAAACACACGATGGTACTTTTTACAAAGAACTGATAAAAGCATACCATTGTTTCGGAGACCCATCCATGATGACATATACAGAAAATCCGCGGCATTTCAATGCCCCACAAATCTATGTTGAGAATGATCTGCTTAACGTGCACCTGCAAGAACCAGAATGTACAATTTCGATATACAATCGTTCGACCGATACCGTATCTTCTTATATAGGGCAAAATTTAATTGTTCCATTAGAAGGGGATTGTGTCGTATGCGTTGACAAGCATAATTATATTCCATATATTTGGGATGCGAATAAGGATGTTTACATACAAAATGTACATATTAATAACGTAAATAGACAATATTTAGGAAGAAACATATATATCGGGAATTCCGTAACACCTGAAATAGAATCTGGCAATGTTATCATTTCTAATTCTAACATTGGAATAAGTGGAAAGAGATTAGAATTGCGCATTGGAACGAAAATCTGCAATTCAAACTTCAAATACATCCCAAGATAGTTGTATTACAAATTTTATTTTAATATATTTGTTCTTTATTAACGAAAGCGATTAAGTACAATGAGAAAAATTTGGGCATTTATTACCTTGATGTTATTTGCATCTTACCAAGTTTTCAGTCAGGATGTCAATGAGGAATATTCGTTCCTGCCAACACCCATCCAAGAAGATGATGTTACCTTTACAAAAACATGGAAAGTACACTACCGATATGCCGACGGCTCGTTTCGCAACATAAGATACATCCTTGACTCGGAAAGGGAAATCGGAGATAAGACCTATTCCTGCATCGTGTCGGAGAACGACACATTGTTTTTCCGTGAAGAAAACGACCGGCTCTATTGCAAAACGGATATGTCGAAAGCTGATCGCCTGGTACTGAATATGAATCCGGAAGAGGGAAGTACATTCAGCACCGATTTTGCCAAAGAACTTTCTGCCATGAAGAAAGGAAGCTGGGAGGAGGAAAACTATCATCTGCTTCTTTTTTATGATGAACCTTCGATGCTTAGCGTACAGACACCAGATGGTCATACAGACACATGGATGGAAGGTATAGGTTCGCTAGAATGGGGTATCATACCAACGGAAATAGCCCAGGGAATGGAAAGCATCGGCGGGTACGGAGAGATCGTCTCCTCGCGGCTGATATATGGATGGCATTTAAAAGGGCCGATAGAAGCAACCTTCGACATCGATGAAGAGGATTACAAATTGCGGACCAATCGGTTTGAAGGGGCATCCCTTGATCAGATTCACCAGTTACGAGAAAACGGAAAATTCGACTATGTCCGAGGACACACACTGATGGAATGTACCTTTTCGAATGACACCTTGTGCGTGACGGGATTTAGTGTGCTGAATTGCTATCAGCACTTTGTTTCGTGCATATTGGATGGTTCTTCGGTAAAAGTGGAGGTCTATGAAGAACCGGAATACACCGAACCATATTACGACTGCGAATATATACGCTATTTCGAAGCGCGTTTCCCTGGCTTCAAGGCCGGCACATATATCGTCAACGGGCAGGAACTTGTCTGCGAGGCAACAACCAATGTTAAAAATATAAAGACAGAACCAGATAATTCAGGACAAGCCTTCGACCTGCAGGGCCGTCAGCTGAAATCTGCTCCGCAGAAGGGCATCTACATCCAGAACGGCAAGAAGGTGCTGGTGAAATAGAATATAGAAGATTCGTATATTTGAATGGTAGGAGGTCAGTCCTACCCTTTTTTGATTCTACATGATACAAGGTACATCGTAAAGAATCCTTACATTTCCGTTCCGCATTTTCGAGGGCTCAAAAACAGGGTGTCGACACTTTTTATAAAGAGTGTCGAGACTTTATGCAAATAGTGTCGACACTACTTATTTCGAGGGCTGACGTATTATATACAGAGGCTTTTGAAAAATACGGAAAGGAGATGAGGCTCCAAAAAGCGGAAGATAGGAAAACGGCAACCCCGGGAACAGGGTTGCCGTCGGCAAAAGAGGTTGTATCAGTTTCTTTACCGTCTGTCTTATTCAAAGACATCAGCAGCCTTGCCACGCCAGTACTGAGGCTCCTGGACGCCAAAGCACTTGCCGATGGTGGGGGCAATGTCGAACTGCATCATGGTGCCTTCCAGCTTGCCGCCCTTGCGTATTCCCTTGCCGGAGATGGCAAAGAGGGTTTCCATCTCGCTCATGGTAATTCCACCATGTCCATGGTCGTTGCCTCCATGGTCGGAAGACAGCAGGATGATGCTCTCGTCGTAGATGCCGGCATCTTTTACGGCCTGGATGATTGCGCCCACCTCTCCGTCTATGGTCTCTATAGCCTTGTTGTATTCATCGCTGTCATAGCCTTGCCCGTGTCCGGCATGGTCGGGCTGGTCTATGTGTACGTACAGAATGGCAGGCTTCTTCTCCTTGATGTACTTCTGGCAGTATTCCGTACATTCCATACAGCCGACCTTGGAGTCCTCCACGTTCTGCACGTAGTTGAATACTTTCTCGTCGATGATGGGACGAATACCGCTCCACCACTCCATTATGCATCCCATCTCGGCATCGGGGTTGGCCTTGCGTATCTCGCTGAAGACAGTGGGGAACACACCGTTCTCGTTTACCACCAGGGGCTTGTAGTCGGGTTTGCCAGAGTTGCCGGTGAGACCGTTCATCTCCACGGGAACACCGGTGAACATAGCTGCCCAGTTGGGCCCGCTCACGGAGGGGCTCACGGTTCGTTTCTCCAGCGTATAGCAACCAGCCTCCATCACCGATTTGATGTTCGGGCAGTTGGTTTTCGTAACGCTAAGGGAGGTCAGCCCGTCCAGTCCGATGAAAATAACATGTTTTGCACGCCACTTGTTGGGCTTGTCCTGACTGTTGCAGGATACCATGACAACAGCCATCAGTAAAAAGAAAAGTTTCTTGAACATAGTAGTTTGTATTTAATAATGAATATATTTCGGTTCAAAGTCGCTGCATTTTTGCTTTTTCGCCACCTTTCGTATTGTCTCAGAACTGAAAGAAGTGTTTGGCGTTGTAGTAGCTGATGTCGCGTACCATTTCCTGGATGCGTGCCATCTCCTCGTTTGGCAGTTCGCCGTTCTCTACATCATTGCCCAGCAGGTTGCACAGGATGCGACGGAAATAATCGTGACGGGGATAAGACAGGAACGAACGGCTGTCGGTGAGCATTCCCACGAAACGGCTGAGCAAGCCCAGTACGGACAGGGCATTCATCTGCTCCACCATTCCGTATTTCTGATCGTTGAACCACCAACCGCTGCCGAACTGTATCTTACCCTTCACGGGGCCTTCCTGGAAGTTGCCGATCATCGTGGCAATAACATAGTTATCGGCAGGATTGATGTTATACAGGATGGTCTTGGCCAACAGGTTCTCGCTGTTCAGCTTGTCCAGGAAGCGCGACATGTTCAGGGCTGTGTTCCATGTGCCGACAGAGTCGTAACCAGTGTCGGGCCCCAGCAGTTTCATCATCTTGGTGTTATTGTTGCGCATAGGGCCGTAGTGGAACTGCTGTGTCCATCCGGCACGGGCATCCTGGCGACCGAACTCCAGCATCAGGGCCGAGCAGAACTGGTTAGTTTCTTTTTCGGTCGGCTGTTTCCCGCTCATCACCTTCTGGAAGATAGCGGAAATCTCTGCATCCGTGAACTCCTCGGCGTAGAACTCGTTGATACCATGGTCGCTCAGTCGGCAACCCATCTCGGCAAAGAAGTCGTGCCGTTTCTGTAGGGCATCCAGCAAATCCTGGTAACTGCCAATCACCATGTCGGCAGCCTGTCCCAACTTCTCGATATAGGCTTTGTATGCCGTGGGATTACCTATCGCCATGGCCTTGTCCGGTCGCCATGTGGGCAGCACCTTCACCTCGAATCCGCTCTCCCGTATCTGCTTGTGGTATTCCAGGGTATCGGCAGGGTCATCGGTCGTGCAGACAACCTCCACCCGATAGTGGCGCATCAGGTTGCGGGCAGAGAACTCCGGCTGTTGCAGTTTCTCGTTGCACTCCTCATAGATTTCCTTTGCGGTAGAGGGATTCAGCAGTTTCTGGATGCCGAAGGCTGAGCGCAGTTCCATGTGTGTCCAATGATAATGAGGGTTGCGCATGGTATAGGGAACGGTTTCCGCCCACTTCCGGAACTTCTCCCAATCGCTGGCATCACCGGTGATGAAACGTTCATCGATGCCGTTCGTACGCATGGAACGCCATTTGTAATGGTCGCCGCCCAACCACAGTTCGGTAATATTGCGGAACTGATGATCTTCCGCCACCATCTTTGGATCCAGATGACAATGGTAATCGATAATAGGCAAGTCCTTGGCCTGCTCATGATATAAATGTTGTGCCGTAGCTGTTTCCAACAGGAAATTCTCGTCCATAAAAGCTTTCATACGCATGTGTTTTAAAAATTACGTTACAAAGATACGATTAAGCGAGCGAAAAAACAAATGTTATTTGGTTTTTCCGAGCGTGAGTATCTTCGAGCGTTAGGTCAAAGGAACGAAATGAGGGAGCAGTGAGCGTAGAACGATGCTTGCATCAGTTATACCGAGTCGTGACCGAAGAAGAGGCAGAGCCTCAATAAGCGAGCGAATAGGCAAATTTTGTGCAAACCGAATGCAGAAGAATTTATTCTTATGCTGAGGTGCAGCCAAAATTCAACGGCAGTTAAATTTATTTGAGTAAATTTCAACGTTTCGCCACAAGGAGCCACAAAAACAGAACACCCGGCTGGCATGGGGATGGGTTCCCTCACCAGTCGGGTGCTACTTATTGGGCGGTCAATGCCGTTGCCTATTACACAGCCACATTAAAGGAAATGGCTGTCATCTTCGTACTCGTTATTGAATCCTGCGGTATCTTCTGTAGGCCATCCAGGTGAGCTGTTAAGCATGATGGCATGCGGATGCAACTCTACCACCTTCATCTTCGGCTGAATATATGTCTTTTTCATTCTGCTTTCCTCCTTCGATTATTTCGCAATGTACTTCTTGCCGTTCACGATGTAAACCTGTCCCTTCTGGATGCTTGTCACCTTGCGACCCATAAGGTCATAGATAACACCCTTTCCTTCGGAGAGGGTTGGGGTGAGGCTTCCTATTCCCGTCACATCCTCCTCATCGCCCAATACAGTGAAGTCGATGAACTCCTTGGCATTGTAATGGTCTGGGGCATAGTATGCGTCCTCTCTCGGCGTAATGATCAGCCAGAAGCGTTGCGGCTTGAGTGTGTCGGTAGCTTTTCGCAGTGAGAACTGCCCCTTGTCGTTCAGCGTGTACCAATCGCGATGATCCACCGGCAAATTGTTGCCAGAAAAGGTGAATTGTTCTTGTGCAGATTGTATTACGAGTGTTGACGATTGGGGCTTATACATCTGGACGTCTGTTAATGTCAGTTCGAGTTTTCCCTTACCAGCCTTTGCGCGGATTACATAGATTTTGTTTGCATGCAGCGTTGCTCCGTCTGCCAGTTTCTTGAATGCCACGATGGTTTCTCCATTTGCGTTTAGCAATATGCCTTCTATCCTGGCTGCATCGAATTTCGTGTTGTCCACCGTCACGTCAAACGGAAGGCACCAGCATTGCCATACACCTTCCACAGGTGTCAAGTCTCGGCTGTAGTGCAATTCGCCCACTGGGAATTCGTAGTCAGAAACATACTCGACGGCATCCGGAAATACCATAGGGCAATCTTCAAGAGAATACCTATCTACATCGTCACCAAGATGTAAAAATGTATTTTTATTAAGCACATACCAGTCATCACCGATACGAACCTTGTGATTTGTTTTATCAAAGTCATTTATTGCCTCATTGACGATGGCATCAATAGCCTCCTCGCTCGTAGCTTTGTCAATTCTCGTAAGATACGACTCTATTGAGAAGTTATGAATATGGTTTGCCAACAAATAATTGTCCAAATCTTTTTTTGCATAAAGACGGAACGCTGGTATAATTTCCACCATAACATCTGACATTGCATCTTCAACTTCAGATATTTCAGATGCGTTGATGACTTTGTTTCGGTATGCTTCCAATATAGTTAAATATTCTTCTTTGTCATCCAGATTCATAGAATTGACTTTTGTAACCAACTCATCTATTTTTGTCAGGGCTGGCTCCTTTGCCTTCTGCAGGTTGATAGTCAAGATTGCATTTCCATACGCATTGATGATGGTTATGACGTCTGTTCCGCTGTTGATGTCATCCTTGCAGGCATCAATTGCTGAACTGATGGTTTCTGGATACTTTATGCCACTCATTGTTGTGGCAATGTTACCAAGAAGCTTGTTCTTAAACTCGTCTGTGGGAGTGTCATACACATTGGAGAATCCTGCTTGTTCATAGTCAGTCGCGGTTCCACTCGGAACCAACAGTACAGTACCACCTACATTACTTCCAGTTCCTGGGAATGGGTTATAGCTTGTGTCAATAGTTGGAGGAGTAGCCCCCTGAAATATGGCATAGGACAAGTTTGTGCAACCACTAAAATGATATCCTCCGTTATTCATTGTTGCCAGTTTACCCGGAAGTGTGATGGAAGTCAGACGGGTGCACCCTTTAAACGCCTGATCTCCCATTGTCGTCAACTCGTCCGAAAGTATGACGGACGACAAACTGGTACAGTTCGCAAACGCACTCGCTCCAATACTTTTTACTCCATCTGGCAATGTAATGGAAATCAAACTGCTACAACCTATAAACGCCCTATTTCCGATGCCTTCCAAAGTGTTTGGCAGACCGATGGAAGTCAGGCTGCTGCATTCATAAAATGCCCGTTCTCCGATGGTTGTTACACCGTCTGGCAATGTGATGGACGTCAGGTTGCTGCACCTATGAAATGCATCTTCTCCAATGCTTGTCAATCCACTTGGTAATGTAATGGATATCAGGTTGCTGCAATCCTGGAAAGCCATTGTTCCTATACTCGTCAAAACTCTGTCGAACGTAATGCATCCTTTGCCCACCTCTTCATCATATACGTTGGTCACAATGTTGGCACCACCAAATGCATCTTGGTTATATGGCGTCACCTCCTTGCCGTCCGATGAGGTGTACCGGATTTGATTGGTTCCGAGTGGTGCTTCGATAGTAAACCATTGTCCCCAACCTTTGTCTTTATACAGTTTCTCTGTTCCTGTAGGAACATGAAGGACAGCACCCTTAACAATACCTGAGAAAGCATTTGTACCCGGTGTAGGGATAGAAGCGTCATCCGTCCATGTGACGGTGACATCAGCCAAAGCGGTGCAACCTTCGAACGCTCTTTGTCCAATCGTTGCCAAACTTGCCGGCAGCGTGATTGCTGTTATAGGACTTTTATAAAAGGCATAATCTCCAATCTCGGTAATTTGCGAACCGGATGCAAACTTAATGGTTTTAATTTTTGAACTATAAAAAGCAGCACTGGAAACTGAGCCACCGGCAATTGCAGTAATTGCGTATGACTTTTTGCCATCAGTAACATTGACAGGAATGTTGACTTCCGTCATGGAATAATGCTGAGCTGCGTTATCGCTCACGGTAGTAACTTCCACGGTGTTAGGTGAGAGGGAAGTAATCTTGTACCGAAGGCCATTTGAGGCAAAGCAATCGCCTACAGAGTAGTTTTGTGCCCTCAGCCCCGTGCTTGCCATCACGATGGCTGCGAAGAGTAGTAGTAATTTCTTCATATTGATTATTATTTATTGATTCTGTTTTTTGAAATTTTCGTGCAAAGGTACGGACTATCTTTTCCACCGACAAATATATTGGCTGAACTGACGGAGCAGCGAGAGCAGAAGCCAAATATATTTGGATAATGCCGAGTCGTGACGGAAGAAGGCGATAGCCAACTGACACTTTTTCCATGAGTTCTGACATGAACGCACGTTTTTGGTAAGTTCAGCAACACTTTCAGACACTTTGTGAAAGCATCTGAACAGGTTTTGTATAAGTACTTGTGCTGAGGGAAGTCGAAGTACCTGTACTGAGCTTTGTCGAAGTAAGTTAAATGGATTATTAGCTGCGCAATACCCCCCCCCTAAATTACTGCTGTTTAGGGCGTTGTACTGCTTGAAGGTATTCTTTGCAAGCAACTTTGTAATGGATATATTACGCCTGTTCATGTATCGGTAGGTCATTCCTTTGTGATTCTCTCTATCCGGCACTCATGCGCCTTGCTGTCCTTGTCGTAGCTGATGCCGACAAGGAGGATATTGTCGGAGAATGGTTTCAGCATCACAGGGTAGTCACGCTCGCGGATCTGGTCGATGGCAGTGTTGGCGGACTCGTTCCACTTGAGTTCAATAACCAAGACTGGATAGGATGAGTGTGGGCGTGGCAGATACACGATATCTGCATAGCCCTTGCCAGTAGGCAGCTCCTGTATGTCCTGATAATCGTCGATGGCAGTAAGGTATGCCATGCGTACCACGGAGCGGAGTGCCTGCTCGTTGTTGTAGAAGTTCGGGGCAACCTTGTGGTTGTGCACATACTCCACGGCATGTGCCACAGCCTGCTCGTCCATGTCCTGCGTGGCTTGCAGCAGGCGGTCGGAGGCCTTGATGAGCTCTGCCAGTTCCTTATGCCTGCGGCTGTTGCGTATGGCTTCCAG
>JAZLIY010000051.1:0-46026 GCA_045617645.1 Bacteroidaceae bacterium
TTTTCTGCAATCATGTATCGTTTAGCGACAGTTTTTGGGTTAGCATCCGTATCCCCTTCCCCACAGGGTTTGTCGGTTGCGCCAGAACTCACTTTATTTGATAATTTTTAATAACCGTGCGAATTTATCGCACCAGTACTAGTAAGCAACAATGACAAGCACACCAGCCAGTGCTGCCATCGGAATGTATTCGGCAAGTGGCATGAGCACAAGAAGTATTAGCAAGAGGACTGCTGCATGGATGATGCCTGCCACAGGGGTACGTCCACCATTATTTATATTAGTCATGGTGCGGGCAATTGCTCCGGTTGCAGGTATGCCTCCAAAGAGTGGAGTTACCATGTTGGCAACACCTTGGGCTATAAGTTCGGTATTGGAATTGTGGTGGTCGCCTATTACACCATCGGCTACGGCAGCAGAAAGCAACGACTCTATCGCACCCAATATGGCAATGGTAAAGGCTATGGGCATTAATTTTTTTTTGTATCATCGTCCAAGTCACGTCTGGCACTTCTACGTCCGGCATCGAAGCCTGAATCTTGAAGCGGTCGCCTATTGTATCGATGTTGTCTATGCCATAATTGTTCTTGACAATAAGCACAACAAAGGTCACAATTACTATTCCGTAGAGCGAACCTGGTATCTTGTTAAATACGGGTACGCGACGGAGGAGTCGTGGAAAACCAGCAATAATTAGTACAGAGAGCATGGCCATGATGAAGTTCCAGAAGTTAAACGTGCTGATATTCTTACAATAGCACACACATTTGCCGATAAAGTCACCAGGCGTCTTCAGTGGAATGGTAATAATGTTTCCGGCTGTATCAGTTACTTGTTGAGTAAGTCCGAAGATATCCGAGAGCTGAGTGGTGAAAATGGTCAGGGCAATGCCTGCAGTGAAACCTACGACTATAGGATAAGGTATGAACTTGATGACTGCTCCAAGCTTACACAATCCAAGTATCACGAGCATGATACCCGCCATGATTGTGGCTACAATAAGACCAGAGACTCCATATTCAGGATTGTTCACAATACCGTAGATAATGACTATAAAAGCACCTGTTGGTCCGCCAATCTGCACTTTTGTACCTCCGAGCAGCGAGATAATAAAACCTGCGAAAATAGCTGTGACGATACCCTTCTCAGGCGACACGCCTGATGCTATACCGAATGCAATAGCAAGTGGTAATGCCACAATGCCGACGATGATACCAGCCATGAAGTCGGCTGAAAACTGTTTTCCATTGTAATGAAGTAGCGTGTTAAATAATTCCGGTTTGTCCATAAAGAAAAAATAAATGACCGCAAAGGTACGAAAAAAATGAATATTGATGAAATCATAAAGGGCGTGAAACACGCCCTTTATGATTTTCATACAAGAATTACTTATCTGAATCAAAGATTTTTTCCATCAACTGCCATTTTTCATCACTTCTGGCATCGGCAGAGCAACCTTGGAACTGCGATACGTATGCTTCCCATTCAGCCTGTCGAGGTAACATTGCTAAACGAGCCATATCTCTGTCCCACTCGAAATCATCAACTGTGTCAGCAATCATGAACAAATTAGTCCCTAAACGATAAATCTCCATTTTTATGATTCCTACTTCATGCTGTCCCTGAATAATCTCTGGCCAAACGTGAGAATGAACTTCACAATACTTTGCGATCAACTCAGGATCATTTACAAGCTGTAATGTTTGACAATAACGTTTCATTTTACAAACTATATAACATTAAACATATTTTCTGCAAATATACTTTACTTTTTTCAGAACAACGCATAAATGAAAAGAAAATATTAAACAACAATAAAAAAATAAGGTGGCATCCAGGAAGGAACCACCTTATGTATAAATCCGTCCAAAAAATTATTGTTCCGCAAAATCTCTTGAATACTGTACCATCTTAATTGCAGTAACAGCACATTCATCACCCTTATTCCCTAACATACCTCCGCAGCGGTCTTCAGCTTGTTCTATGCTATTACATGTTAGCAGACCGTAGATAACAGGCACTTTACCTTCTTGGTTCAAATTGGCAAGACCTTGTGTTGTTCCTTGACAAATATAGTCGAAATGAGGAGTATCACCCCTAATCACACAACCAATGGCAATGACTGCATCTACACAATTACTAGAGCAAAACTTGGATGCACCGTAAACAAGTTCAAAACTTCCCGGCACATACTTCACAAAGATGTCTTCTTTCGAAGCACCATTGGAGAGCAAGGTCTGTTTTGCTCCTTCTAATAAAGCATTGGTAATTTTACAATTCCATTCACTTACCACGATACCGAAACGCATACCTTTTGCAGAAGGAACGGTATTTGGATCATATTGAGAAAGATTGTGAAGGGAACTGGCCATGTTATTTTGTACCGTTCAGACGTTCCAAATACTTGTCTATTTCACCGTACTGCATACTCTGCTGATATTTGCTCTTTATCTGCTGGTAGCATTCCAACGCTTTATCATTCTGACCTAAAGATTCGTAAATCTGACCGGCCTGTAGCAAATACATAGGAGACAGTGTGTTGTTATCAGCTTTTTTAGCAGCATTGAGAAGTGTTGCAATAGCCTTCTCATTCTGTCCAACTTCTGCATAGCAGTTTCCTAATGCACCTAAAGCAGCTGGGCTGACGACAGCATCACCACAATCATCAAATTTTTCGAACATCTTGATAGCCTCTTCTGCCTTACCGTCCTGGGCATAACAAATTCCTGCATACATCAAAGCCAGATTACCAGCCTTTGTGCTACCATATTGTTCGGCAACGCTCAGGAAACCGGCTGCACCATCGACTTCTCCATTCAAGGCCTTGTCGTATTTTCCTTCCAAAAACAACTGTTCACACTTAGACAGTTCAACAGCAGCTTTTTCATTTCGCGGAGTGATGTAGAACTGGTGGATAAGGAGGGCCGCAATAATTACGAACAAAACTGCGCCACCACCATACAGAATTGTCTTTTTGTTCTTTTCAAAGAAAGTTTTTGAGGCTTCGATCGTTTGGTCAAACTCATTTACCTCGTTCTTTTTTTTGTTTTCTTTTGCCATTTTATTTGATGTTTATATTTATTCATTTTTATTGCGACTGCAAAATTACTTAAAATCTGCCATAAGACAAAAAAATAAATAGTAATATTTCCATTTTAGGCCCTCTTTTCGTAATTTTGCAGAGAAATGATACTGAAACATCTATCAATACTAAACTATAAGAATATCGCGCAGGCAGAACTGGATTTTGCTCCAGGCGTGAATTGTTTCATTGGGAGCAACGGCGAGGGAAAGACAAATCTGCTGGATGCGATCTACTTTCTATCATTATGTAAAAGTAACACCAGCAGCCTTGATTCCCTCTGTATCCTGCACGAGCAGGAAATGATGGCTGTCCAGGGAACGTATGAATGCGAAGACGGAACGATAGAAAGCATACACTGTGGCATTAAACGTGGACAGAAAAAAATTGTCCGGCGAGGTAAAAAGACATACAAACGGATTGCTGAGCACATCGGTTTTATTCCTTTGGTAATGATTTCCCCTGCCGATCAAATGCTCATTGCCGGTGGAAGCGAAGAAAGAAGGCGCTTTTTGGATGTAGTCCTATCGCAATGCGACCTAAACTATCTCGATCGGTTAGTACGCTATAACAAAGCATTGACACAACGAAATGCCCTGTTGAAACAAGAAGAAGAACCCGACCCCGAGCTCATGGATATACTGGAGGCACAAATGGCTCATGATGGAGAAGAAATCTATAAGAGACGAAAAGAGTACATTGATGAGTTCACACCTATTTTTCAAGACTATTACAATCAGATTTCTCAAAATAAGGAACAGGTGGAATTAAGCTACCAATCGCATTGTCAACGTGGGCCTCTTTTAGAGGTAATACAAAACGGACGCGCGAAAGACCGAATTTTAGGATATTCGTCGCATGGGATCCACAAGGATGACCTGGAAATGTCTTTGGGTGGCTACCCTATGAAACGAGAAGGTTCACAAGGACAGAACAAGACATTCCTTATTGCACTTAAATTGGCACAATTCGATTTTCTGAAAAGGACAGGCAGAAAAACCACACCACTCCTATTGATGGACGATATCTTTGACAAACTGGATGCAACACGCGTCGAACAAATAGTGAAACTGGTTAGTGGCGAAAGCTTCGGACAAATCTTTATTACCGATACCAATCGCGCTCATTTGGACAACATTCTGTCAAACATCAAGCAAGAATATTGCTTATACCATGTAAGACAAGGAAAAATACTAGAAGGAAAGGAATAAATATGCTGAGAGGTAAAGCAGAATCCATTGACACACTCATAAATCAATTCCTACGAGCAGAAGGATTGGAAACTCCGCTTCAGGAATACAGAATCATTCAATCCTGGTATAAAATAGCAGGAGAAGCCATCAGTAAATATACTGGGGACATTTTCATACGAAATGGCATACTGAATGTACAGATTAAAAGCCCTGCATTAAGACAAAACCTGATGATGAGCCGTACATTGCTGGCTCAACGATTAAATCAGCAGGTTGGAGGACAAATAATCACCAATATCGTTTTCTATTGACAAACGACGTTGTCCATTAGCACATCATGTTTTTCTATCGGAATTTCTTCCACCACCTGGAAAGGGAAGCAGATACCTAATTTATAAGCATTTGAAAGAAGCGGAAGCAAGCGATCATAATAGCCCTTACCTCTCCCTAATCGATGGTACGACTTGTCAAAAGCCATTCCAGGAATAATCGCAAGTTCTATTTGGTCATAAGAAGAAAAGAGAGGGCCTACCGGTTCCTCTATGCCATAAGCCCCCATCTTTGTCTTGCCTGAATATTCACGCAGCTCAAGAACCTCACCACATACCACGGGAAGTAAAACTTTTTTATCTTCTTGCAAAGCAGAAACCAGTAAGCAGGAAGTATCTATTTCATCAGACAAAGAATGGTAAAGAAGTACCGTTTTCGATTCTTGCCAAAGGATGTCGGACAAGATGCTTTTACACACTTTGTCCGACATCTCATGGAGTTCGTCAGAAGAAAACCGTCCTTTCAGTTTTCGTATATCGCGACGTAGCAATTGTTTCGTCATGAGGAAACAAAATCAATAGCCAAACACGTCAGCTGGGGTCAACGTATGAACGGCTCCCAACTTTTCCAGCTCCTGCTGATCCAACCCTGATGGATCGCCAGCGAAACCACTCCTGTATTTTAGCCCTTTGACATGCGATTTCTGGAATTCAAGCACATCATTTAATGTCAAATTATTTACCTGTTCATATATTTTCATGCGTGGATCAAAGTCCAAACCAAAATCTTTCGCATTAAGATAGGCTGTCAGGATGTCATCGCGAATTATTCGATCCGTACGCAATTGTGTAATGAGGCCTTGCTTACAAACATCGAAAGCCGTTTCACTCATAGGCATATTATTGACTATATCATCAAACACATTGATGCAATCGCACAATTTATCATTCTGACTTTGAATATAAGTCGTAAAAGATTCATGCTCGTCAATCTTTTTGGGGACGCGATACATGGCAGAAGCACCATAGCAAAGACTGCGTTTTTCGCGCATCTCCTGGAAAACGACAGTATTCATACCTCCACCAAAATATTCATTATACATCCGCACAAGGCCTTGTTTGTCCAGGTTCCATGAATTGTCGATACCTGAATACTGGCACATGACGAAACTGGTCGTTCCTTTGTATGGAAGAACAAAGCATTCATTCTCTTCTGGCAACAACTGAGGCATAACAACATTCTGAGCACATGGAAGCAAAGCATCTTCCGATGTATGAACGTCGTTGATAAGAGCCACCACGTCTTCCATCTTGCTGGGGCCGTAATAAAAAATACTATGTTCGTGAGCAAAAAGGCCATGAAGTTTATCGACAAGTGATTGTGGGTCAACAGACAACATTTCTTCGTTCGACAAAGTTGTAGCTTTAACACCTTCTTCACCGTACATAAGGAAATCCCTAAGGAAACTCTTATATGAATCAAACGAATCCAGGACATTCTGACGTTCCTGCAGAATAGTTGACGATAACAGCTTGTATGAATCTTGGTTTGTCTGAGCATTTGCCATCAGCTTTTCCAGCAAAGTCAATGCTTTTGGCAGGTTATCGTTAAGACCGCTCAAAGAAACATAAGTGCGTCGATTATCAGCTGAAACGTTGAACTCACATCCATAAAGATAGAACAAACGAGCGATTTCATCGGCAGACAAGCTGTCTGTTCCCAAGAATTGCAAATATCTGCCTACAAGCCCCAATTCCTTATCGGCAAACAATCCCATGTCAAAAACAAAATCCAATTCAAATAGATCATTTAGCTTATTCTGACAATAGGTAACGGGAATTTTATTCTGTCCAGCCATGGAGAGTGACAGGTCTTTCTTGAAATCCAGAAATACAGGTTCAATCGGTTTAACTTCGCTTGTCATCACATCATTTGCAAACGTACTCAACGAATCACGGTTCATCTTAATAGGTGTAATCGCAGGTTTTGGAACTGGCTGGGCATCTGTCAGTTCACCTTGTTTCTTGAAGACAGCCACATAGTTGTTGTCCGTAAGATGACGGTTGGCAAAATCCACTACATCCTGTTTCGTTAATTTGGAAATCCGCTCAAATTGATGAGTTTTCTCATCCCATGGAACATCATTTGTAAATGCCTCTACATACTCCATGGCACGGTTATTGTTATCTTCCAACTTATGTTGTTCTTGAAGTTTAAGCTCTGTAATGACGCTTTGTACCAATTCGTCTGAAAATTCGCCATTACGCAACTTATTCATCTCCGTAAGCATCAATCCGCGAAGTTCCTCCAAGGTCTGCCCCGCCTGAGGAACAGCAAGCAGCAACAATGCAGAATAGTCACATAATGAATATGGAAAGGCGTATGACTCATTAACCTTCTGTGTCAGGTTCAGGTCTATATCCATCAATCCAGCTGTACCGTTATGTAATACATTGGCCAATAAAGTCAACGTGTCTGTTTGCATACTTTTTACTCCGTCCAAACGCCAAGCAAGAACCAGCTGCTCTGGATTGGGGGTCGTCACAACAGTATCTACGGAAGCCGTAAGTTCTGGTTGTGCCTCATATTTTGGCATCTGAAGATTCTCATTTGCTTGCATATCGCCAAAATATTTTTCTATAACACTCAACATCTCATCTGGGTCGAAGTCACCGGAAAGACAGATTGCCATATTGTTAGGAACGTAATAGGTATGGAAGAAATCCTCTATATTCCTGATCGACGGATTCTTAAGATGTTCTCCTAACCCTATGACAGAATGACGGTAAGGATGCGTAGGAGTCAACGTTTCGAAAACTGCATTGGAAATTCTATCCCAGTCGCTGTTCAGATACATGTTATACTCTTCATACACGGCTTCCAGTTCAGTATGAAATCCACGCAGAACCATATTCTTAAAACGGTCGCTTTGTATTTTTGCCCAGTTTTCTATCTGGTTACTTGGTATGTCTTCTTGATAAACCGTTTGATCATAGCTCGTAAAAGCATTTGTACCGGCAGCACCAAGATGCGCCATCAGCTTATCGTATTCATTTGGAATAAAATATCCGGATGCCTGATAACTGATACTGTCAATCTGATGATAGATGGCAGCACGTTCTGTTTCGTCCGTTGTCTTACGATAGACCTCATACAGATCACGTATTTGATCAAGCAATATTTTTTCTTCATCAAAATTCATTGTACCAAAGTGGCTGCTACCCTTGAACATCATGCGTTCCAAATAATGAGCAAGTCCTGTGGTTTCCGATGGTTCAAATTTGCTTCCTACATGAACAGCTATGTAGGTCTGTATACGGGGAAGTTCCTTGTTGACCGTCATGTACACCTTCAAGCCATTATCCAACGTGTACATTTTTGTGTTCAATGCATCATTCTCCACAGATTCAAAAACATACTTTTGCTTTTCACATGCAGAAAAGATAATCATCAGGACGGCAAACAGCATCAGCAGTTTACCCCGAAATGTTTTTTTCGTTTCCATTGTTTTGATTCGTTAACCTGTTTTATCAATATTTTATTTTGAATTGACGTGCTATGTCTTTGCGATCCTCTTTTTCTTTCAGAGTTTCTCGTTTGTCAAATTCCCTTTTACCACGAACGATATGAATATCCAGTTTTGCCAACCCTCGCTCATCTATGAACAGTAACGTGGGAACGATACTGAATCCCGGTGTTTTGACCGAAACACCTATTTTTCTTATCTCTTTTTTGTTCAGGAGGAGTTTTCTGTCTCGGCGTTCAATATGATTGTTATATGAGCCTTCTTTGTATTGAGCCACGTACATATTTTTCACCCACACTTCACCATGGTTAATAATACAATAGGTATCAACCAAACTGGCCTTTCCCATACGGATACTCTTTATTTCCGTTCCCGTAAGCACTATGCCAGCTGTAAATTTATCTAGCAGAAAATAGTCGAAAGCGGCCCTTTTATTTTTTATATTTACCGTATTGCTTTTATTGGATATCAATGACTTCGACATAACAACCTAAATATTACATTTAATTCTTTTCCACTATGGCAAATTGTTCAATATGTTCATCCACATATCGTGCAACAAGTTCTGTGATGCCTTCCTCTTCTTCCACGAATTCATCATCTAAATCGTCAAATTCAGGATATTTCTCAAAAAGCGCCATGAAATCCTCGTCAGAACAATCTTTCGACAACTCTTCACCATATTGTTCAAAGAGTTTACGACCTTTGTAGATCAGTTTAGAAAAGTCGTGAGCCCCCCATAAACGAACGGCCTTGGCAAATGGATTCAGGAAAATGAAAGGACCGTAACCATTATGGATCAACTGCACAAACCCTCCATCCATAACCTCCTCTCTCAAAATCATGTATGCGGCCAATGTTATCTGATCTGGATTCAGCAACGGCAGTGTCTCTGCATTCAGTTCGCCTCCTACAGCATCCAAAATATGTTGATTGAACAGCGAGACAAAAGCATCCATTCCTTTGTTAGCTGCCTGAATAATCTCCGATTCCTTTATCTTGACTTCCATAAACAATCTTTATACCTTAATCACTATGCAAATGCAAAGATACGAATAATACCCTATATTTTCATATTCTCAATCAAAAATAAGAAGAAATAGTTGGCAATAAAGTCATTTTTTCATAATTTTGCACGTGAAATATAAAGTCATTTATTATCTCAATAATTAACAAGACAAATGGTTTATTCAAAAGAAGTACAAAACATGTGTTGTGTGGCCAAAGGCCCCAACCATGGTCCTGCACCCATCCCTGAAGAGGGCAAGTGGATTCAGGCAAAGGAAATCAAGGACATCAGCGGTCTGACACATGGTATTGGTTGGTGTGCTCCCCAGCAGGGTGCATGCAAACTGACACTGAACGTGAAGGAGGGTGTCATTGAAGAGTGTTTGGTTGAAACAATCGGCTGCTCCGGTATGACTCATAGTGCTGCCATGGCAAGTGAAATTCTGCCGGGCAAGACCATTCTGGAAGCCCTGAACACCGACTTGGTTTGTGATGCCATCAATACGGCTATGCGCGAACTGTTCCTGCAGATTGTTTACGGTCGTACACAGAGTGCTTTCTCTGAAGGTGGTTTGATGATCGGTGCCGGTTTGGAAGACCTGGGCAAGGGTCTCATCTCTCAGACAGGTACCCTCTATGGTACCAAGTTCAAGGGTACACGTTACCTGCAGTTGACTGAAGGCTACATCACCAAGATGTTCCTGGACAGCGACGATCAGGTATGCGGTTACGAGTTCGTTCACATGGGTAAGTTCATGGACGCCATCAAGAAGGGCGTGCCAGCAGACGAAGCCCTGAAGAGTGTTACAGGCACTTACGGTCGCACAAAGGCCGAGGATGGTGCCGTGAAGTCTATTGACCCACGTAAAGATTAAACAAGGAGGAAACAAGATATGATTAGAGAAGTAAAATTCGAGTCACAAGACCGTCGTATCAAGCAGATTCTTGCTTGTTTGAACGCACACGGTATCGCTTCAATCGAAGAAGCAAACGAGATTTGTGAAGCAGCTGGCCTGGATCCATACAAGACCTGCGAGGAGACACAGATGATCTGCTTCGAGAATGCAAAATGGGCTTACGTTGTAGGTACCGCCATTGCATTGAAGGAAAAAGCAAAGGATGCCGTAGAAGCAGCCAACTATATTGGCGAGGGTCTCCAGTCTTTCTGCATCCCCGGTTCTGTTGCCGACGACCGTAAGGTTGGTATTGGCCATGGTGAATTGGCAGCTCGTCTGCTGACACCTGAAACAAAGTGCTTTGCATTCCTGGCCGGTCACGAGTCTTTTGCTGCTGCAGAAGGTGCCATCAAGATTGCCCAAATGGCAAACAAATCAAGACCAGCAGACAAGCCTCTGCGTTGTATCCTGAACGGTCTTGGCAAGGACGCAGCCATGATTATCAGCCGTATCAACGGTTTCACATACGTACAGACACAGTTCGACTATTTCACAGGTGAACTGAAAGAAGTTAAGCGTATTGCTTATTCTAATGGTCCTCGTGCAGCCGTTAACTGCTATGGTGCAGACGATGTTCGTGAAGGTGTTGCTATCATGTGGAAGGAAGACGTTGACGTTTCCATCACAGGTAACTCTACCAACCCAACCCGTTTGCAGCATCCCACAGCCGGTACATATAAGAAGGAACGTACACGCGCCGGCAAGCCCTACTTCTCTGTAGCATCCGGTGGTGGTACAGGTCGTACCCTGCATCCCGACAACATGGCCGCAGGTCCCGCATCATACGGTATGACAGATACGCTCGGCCGTATGCACTCAGACGCTCAGTTCGCTGGTTCTTCTTCAGTTCCCGCACACGTTGAGATGATGGGCTTCCTTGGTATCGGCAACAACCCCATGGTTGGTTGCTCTGTAGCATGTGCCGTTAATGTTGACCTGGCTTTGAACAAGAAATAATTCGACCGATATAAGCCAATATAAAATCTCCTGCAACCATTTCGGTTACAGGAGATTTTCTTTTTTATTGCTGTTTGGAATAACCCGACAAATACAATTCCGTAAACAGGAATTATTTCGAGGTTGCTACAGCTATGCCTCTCTCATCCTTGTCGTTTACGGCACAATAGAAATGATATGTCACACCCTTCCAGTTTACGACATAGCTTTTGTGAGCAAACACGTTGTCGTATGGTTCTGTCGGGTAGATAAGGTCTTCACCTTCCCAGTCATACCAATGAATGAGGTCGCGACTACAAGCAAATGTATTGAAAGCCTGATAGGGACGACCTGTGTTGAAGGCACGGAAATAGAACATCACATACAGATCCCCGATTTTCTGAATCTGAGGATCACCGGTTATCGTACCTGCAGCCTCGTGCGTCACGACAGGGTTTCCGGGATAGCGCTCCCATGTCTTCAAATCATCGGAAAAAGCCATGCCGATACGTTCTGCTGTAAAACCGTTTTCTGGATTCTTGCCATTTGCATTGTAGTAAATGACAAAGCGATGTCCCGTAAGGCGATCTTTATCTTCGATGATACAACTCTTGTACTGTGTGTTTTCCTCAAACCACTGGCATCCCTCATCCTTTGGCGACATCATAGGTGCCGATCCTGTCTCCCATTCCACTGCTTCCCCAAGATGTTCGCTGGAGGCAAGGCCGATCATCAGGGGCATAGTCTCATATCCTGGATTGCATCCGCCCAGATAGGACATCCAATATTTCCCATCGAATTTCTGCATTTCATAACTGCCACCCCATTCCAGATCCTGCAAAGCCATGTAACCAGCCCGTTGGAACTTGTCCCAGGAATCATTTGTATAGCTCAGCACCTTACCCATCGTTGTCCAATGAAGCAGGTCGTCGCTCTGGGAAATCCATGTTTCATAACCTGTACCGTCGAACACGATCCATGTCATGTACCATTTACCATTATGCCGATACACGCTGGGACTGTCTGATTTATAAGCCGGATTTTCCGGTTTTACGACCAATCCGTGTTTAACAGGAGTACAAACCTGTTCGTAAACAGATTGCATTTCCTCCTGGGTGACAGGAGCAGACAAATCAATCTTCTTTCCACATCCGGCAGCTAAAAAAGCCAAACCAAGGATCCATGCCTTTCTTTTCATTTTTCAAAAACGATTATATTTGATTATTATTCCTTTTCTCGGATGCAAAAATACAACTATAAGACGGTAAAACAAAATTTTTTCATTTGTTTATGGTATTCTATCTAACATTATATATATTTGTAGCATAAAAGAAAATAAAACGTATGAATAGAAGAATTTTTGCCTTGATGTTTGCCTGCATTGGCATACAGACGATAAACGCACAGACAGGTTATCCCGTCGATCCTGTACCATTTACGGATGTAAAAGTAAAACCGGAATCCTTCTGGGGACAACGTCTGCAAGCAGCCAGGGAGGTAACCATACCCTTGGCCTTCTCCAAATGCGAAAGCGAGGGGCGCTACAGGAATTTTGTCCAATGCCAGCATCCCTCGGATGACTATGCTCACACGAAATTCCCTTTCGACGATACTGACGTGTACAAGACCATCGAGGGGGCGAGCTATATCCTGATGACAATGGAAAAGGGTGCTGAAAAGCAGCAGCTTATCAACTACATCGACAGCGTATTAGTGCTGGTAGAAAAGGCGCAGGAGGAAGACGGTTATCTTTTCACCCCCCGAACAATGACTCCTGGCCGTCCTCACAGTTGGATTGGAAATAAGCGTTGGGAAGCGGAGGAAATCAATTCGCACGAACTATATAACCTCGGTCACATGGTAGATGCTGCCTGTGCCCACTATCAGGCAACCGGTTCCCGGCACTTCCTGGACATTGCCGTCCGCTATGCCGACTGTGTCGTAAAGGAGATAGGGCCAGATGCCACACAGGTTCAGGTGGTTCCCGGACATCAGATTGCCGAGATGGCTCTGTCACGCCTGTATGCATTGATACACGCGACTCCCGCATTGAAGGACCTGTTGCCAAAGTCCGACAGTTATCTAAAGCAGGCACAGTTCTTACTGGATCAGAGAGGAAAGACAAAGATCAAGAACGCCTACACCCAAAGCCATCTGCCGATCATAGAACAAGACGAGGCCGTAGGCCATGCCGTCAGGGCCGGTTATATGTATGCGGGCATTGCCGATGTGGCAGCCTTGACCAACAACCAGGAATATGTGAAAGCCATTGACGCTATCTGGGACAACATTGTTTCCAAGAAGTACTACCTAACGGGAGGCGTGGGCTCACGGCACAACGGAGAGGCTTTTAGCGACAATTATGAACTGCCCAACCTGACAGCCTACAACGAAACCTGTGCCGCCATCGCCCAGGTCTATCTGAACCATCGCATGTTCCTGCTGCATGGCGAAAGCAAATACTACGACTGCGTGGAGCGTTCGCTTTACAACGGAGTCATCAGCGGCATGTCCATGGACGGAGGCCGTTTCTTCTACCCCAACCCATTGGAAAGCGACGGAATCTACGCCTTCAATTCAGACAACACCACCACCCGCCAGCCATGGTTCGGATGCGCCTGCTGCCCCAGCAACGTATGCCGATTCATCCCCTCGGTACCTGGCTACGTCTATGCCGTACGCGACAATCGTCTCTACGTCAATCTGTTCATGGCCAATAGCGCGACCGTCAGGATACAGGGAAAGGACGTGGCTTTGGAACAAGCAACCGACTATCCATGGAACGGGGACATCACGGTCAGGATAGGAAAGACCAAGGCAAAGAAGTTCGCCCTGATGATCAGGATTCCCGGATGGGTACGTAACGAGGTCGTTCCCAGCGACCTGTACAGCTATGCAGATGGTATGAAACAAGCCTATTCCGTCAGCGTGAATGGCCAGGAAGTGACGGGCAACCTGACGGACGGCTACATGATGATTGACCGCAGCTGGAAAAAGGGCGACGAAGTAAGCATACATTTCGACATGGAGGCTCGCATGGTTGTTGCCAACGACAAAGTGGCCGATGACAAAGGACTCATCGGTATCGAGCGAGGACCGCTTGTCTATTGTGCAGAAGCAAAGGACAATCAGGATGTAAACCTGCACCAGTTGCTCCTGGGCAAGAAGACAGCTTTCAAGCCCATTCCGCAAACCGTCATCCAGAATACCGAATGCCAGATTGCCGACTCACCAGCCAAGACATTCGAAGTAACGGCCCTCACCTCGCAGGTACAGAAGATCAGCGTACAGGAAAACGGCACCATCGCCTCCGACCCATACACGCTGAAGCTCATCCCCTACTATGCCTGGAACCACAGAGGGGCAAACGCCATGACGGTATGGTTCCCCTATACCCTGGGCAGATTACAAGAGTAAAAACAATTTTTTGTTCGTGAAACTTGATCGCACAACGCACGAAATTTGATTGAGCTGTGCGCGAATTGCCATCGAAGTATTTGTGAACTACCATCGAAGTTTCCGTGCGATACTATCGAAGTTTTGGCGTGCTACTATCGAAGTGTTTGTGTGCTACTATCGAAGTGTGAATAATTTTGTGGCGCAGTATCACTCCCTTTTCTTTGTTTGAAATGTTTGTTGTTTGTTTTCTTTGATTTCTTTGTCTGTCCCTATGGGCAACAGTCACCCCATAAAAATTGTTTCCTCGGGATGCAACATATGCTACATCGCGAGGAAACAAAATATCGGTTTTAGCGTAACATAAGGTAACGTTACGCTGAAATTACTTCACCAGTACCTTCTTGCCGTTCCTGATCTGGATGCCCTTGGCATTTCCGTTGACGCGCTGGCCGGACAGGTTGTAGATAACAGCCTCGCCGTCCTTGGCCTGGATGCCCTCGATGCCGTCGGTACTCAGGATGTTGAGGACGTACTGTGCACTTGCCTCCTTGCAGTTGGCGGTTTCGGCTCCTGTGGCTATGATGGTGACGCTACCTGCCTGCTTGGCGGTTACCTTGCCGTCGGCATCTACCGTGGCTATCTCCTCGTCGGAAGAGGTATAGACAACCGTACCGTCATACAGGCCGATGCTGAGCTTGTTCTGCGGTACGAAGCCGTCAGCACTCTCTATCTCTGCCTGCTCGAAGGCAAATTCGGGTGTGGCCTTGTCGATGACTACGCTATAGCTGATGCTGGAGGGGGCCAGACGGTAGTCGGTCTCGGCTCCGCTAACGGTGATGGTGGCCGTGCCGGCTCCCACTACGGTCAACTCGCCCGTCTCGGCGTTCACCTTCACCACCTTCTCGTTACTTGAGCTCCAGGTGAGCTTGCCGTCATAGTCCTGCGAGCGTGTCACGGTGGGAGCCTGAGGTGCAGGCTGTCCGTAGACGCCCTTCACGGTCGAATGACTGAGCTTGATGAAGGCCTGATGCTTGGTCCAGCTTGTAACGTGGTAGGTTACGGGCAGAAGGTTGTCCTGGCTGTTGCCCTCTACAAAAGGATAAGGCCACTGGGTGTCGTACTGATAGCTGTTGCCGTCAGCACCTACGAGGCACTCAATGGATGGGCCGTCGTTGTAGATGACGAAGTAGCGGATGCCATCCACGAAGATCTCCTTTGGCTCCATAGCCATGCCCTTTGCCTTGAGGTTGAGCACACGGCTGACATCGAGGCGACTGTGTACACGCAGACCAACTTCGGTAGGAGAAATCTTTACAGCTTGAACGCTTGGGTTCTGGTTGTCGAGCATGAAGTTCTCGTTTGCGTTTTCACCGTCATAGTATTCGCCCTTTTTCACATCCTTCATGTCGAGCCACATGAGCTGGTTGTCCCAAGCCCACACACTTGTAAGCATAGGACAGTTGTCGGCGATAAGCGTCTTGAGTTTGTTGTTGTTACACTGCAAATCCCAGAGTATAGCGTTGTTGCTGACGTTCAGTGTGCCGAGTTCATTCTCATTGCAAACCACTCTGTCGAGTTCAGGACACTCCTGTATATCGACGTTTTCTGCCGTAGTATAGTTGAGATTGAAGTCATTCAGCACTGGCAAGTTCTTTATCGTGAACCCCTGAACTGTTGCGTAGCGAACAGAAATGTACCCCAGATTAGGACAGTCCTCTACATGGAAGGTGTTGATATTCTGAGCTACCTCTTCGGTACCTCCGATGACGATACTATTGATATTCTGGTGACCTGTGAAATTGATATTCTCGACAGAGCATCTAATATCCCAATTCGAAATGTCCAAATCGGTAAGGTTTGGCAGATCGCTTCCGTTGACGGTCGGAATGCTTTGGAGGTCTTCGAACGAAATGCTTTCAATCGAACTGGAGTACTTGATGTCCTTCAGCACAGGACAATTCAAAAGGCGCAGCCTCGTCAACTTTTTGTTGCCTGAAAGGTCAAGGCTCTCAAGACCGAAAGCATGGAGAATGTTGAGGGTTTCCAGGTTAGGACACAACTTGCTGAAGTCAGCCGACTTCACCTTGTACGCCAGTTCGGACTCAACATCGCCTGAGTATCGGAAGCCGATGGCTTTGACGGGGAGGAGTTCGAGACCCTTGAAGTTGGTTACATTGTAGCAGTCAACATAACTGAGGTAATCGTATTCATCACCTTCCAGAATACCGTTTTCGTCCCAGTCAATTCCGGAAACGTAATCACGAAGATACGGGTCGGGGAAGTTTGTCTCGTTAACGACTACACCGTCGGCCATAGCCGTGGAAGAGAAGGCTGCCATAGCAAAAACAGCCAAAGTCTGAGTAAAGATTCTTTTCATATTAAACACATTAAATAAAATTGCCGTGCAAAGAAAACAAAAATATCTTCTCTTTCTCCACCCAAAAAGGTGGATTTTGGGGATAATACGTAAATTTCCACCCATTTGGGTGGTGTCCGTCTGCGAAAAATCGCTATCTTAGCAGTCCGAAAAATCATAAAAGCCCTACATGAGAGTACGTCTATACATCTGCCTCCTGGTGCTGCTGAACAGCCTGACAGACACAGCAGCATACAACGACCACAGAAACAGGAACGTGGATTCGCTGGAACATGTGCTACGCGCCAATCCTCCATCGGACAAGGGCCAGCTCCTGGAGATGTACGACAACCTGGCCTGGGGATTTCTGGAAACAGACGAAAACAAGACACAAGCCTACTGCGACCGTGGCATTGCCCTGGCCAAAGAACGAGAGAGCTACAAGACAATGGCAGAACTCTACCGTCTGAAGGGAATATGCTGCTGGGACAAGGCTCGCTACGACGAGGCTGAGAAGACGCTCCAAAAGGCAAACGAGGCGGTGGAGATGATGAAGCGAAGCGGAAAATATGAAGAGAAGGAAACGGACGATATCGCTTCGGCCATAGACGGTACCCTGGGCAACCTGTACAATACCCTGGGCAACGGGGCAAAGGCACTGGAATACTATCACCGGGCCCTGAAGGTGTTCAGAAAATATGCCTGGAGGGAGAGCGAGGCGATAGCCTACGGCAATATGGCGGAACTGTATTACTGCATGGGTAACCTGGAGCGGGCAGAGGAATACTATCTGCAAGGGGATTCCGTGGCCCAGCTTACCCAGGACCCGCTCGTAAAGACCCACTGCCAGACTGGATTGGCCAAGATATGCATGCTGCGCGGGGACACAAAGGAGGCATGGAGGAAGATGGATCAGGTGGCCGACTATCTCTTTGCCCATTCCGACGAGGAAGGAAGCTCGCGCGTGATCTGCCTGGAGACCATGGCCGACATAGCACTCCATGAGGGCGACTATGCCAAGGCGAGGGATATCGTGAAGCGGAACGAGGGGCTATGCGACTCGCTGCAGTATGAGAGTTCGTCCCTGTTACAGCAAAAAGCCAGGATTGCCATGCATGACCAACAGTGGCACGAGGCAGAGAAGCTGGCCCTTGATGCATCGCGTCTCAACGAGGAGGCCCAGGACGTAAAATCCGAGGCGTACAAGCTGCTGGCCGAAATCTACGCCCAACTGGGAGATGCCGACCAGACGAAGTTCTATACAGAGAAGGCCGACTCGGTACGGACGGAATGGAACAACTATGCTTACCAGACTTCGCTCTCCGAACAGGAAATTCGCTTCGATTCCGAACAGAAAAACATTCAGATTGTCAGCCTGTCCAAGCAACGTATGTACCTCATCTGGATTGTTGTGGTGGCCGTGGTGCTTATCCTGGCACTGAGTGTGGTATTCGTACTGGTGAGGCGCAACCACAAACGTCAGAAGGCGTTGCTGGCGGCCAAAGTGGCCCTTGATGCGGAAACGAAAGAGCGTCGCCTGCTGGCCAGGGACCTGCATGACGGACTGGGCGGTATGCTCACCCTGCAGAAGCTGAAACTGGCCAACAACGAGGTGGACGAGGCAAAAAAACTGCTGGATGAATCAATCGTGGAGATGCGCCGTATGGCTCACCATATCATGCCCGAGGAACTGCAGCAGAACGGATTGGTAACGTCGCTACAGGACTTTGCCATCTCCATTCCCGGGGCACAGTTTCACTATTTCGGCGACAACCATCGGCTCAACCCAGAGATGGAGCTGGTGCTGTATCGCTGTGCCTATGAGCTGGTAAACAATGCCATGAAGCACTCCGGGGCCGAACACATAGACATTCAGCTCATGGTGGACAAGGCCCAAGTCGTACTCACAGTGAGCGACAATGGTCAGGGATTCGAGCAAAAGGAGCCTTCGGTCGGGATAGGACTGAAGAACATTGAAAACCGCATAGCGCAGTTTGACGGAAAAATGGAAATCATCTCCTTGCCTGGGCAGGGGACAGACATCAACATCACACTGCAACAATGAATTACAAGATAGACGTAAACATCGCCGAGGACCACACGATGCTGACACAGGGGCTCAAGGAGGCTATCAACCGTAGCGACGTGGCACATGTGAGCCGTACCTTCTCCACCATAGAGGCCTGTCGTGCCAGCGTGGAAACGTGGCAACCCGATGTCCTCCTGCTAGATATCTCTATGCCCGATGGCAACAGCATAGCATTTTGTGAGTGGCTCAGGAAGACCTACCCCCAGGTGAAGGTGATCGTAGTGACCTGTCATGATGAATACTCAATAATCCGCCGAATGCTTAACCTAGGCGTTCATGGCTATGTACTGAAGAACAGCCCCGTAGAGAACCTGCTACAGGCTATCTATGACGTCTATCATGGGGGACGGTACCTGAACGACGAGGTAAACGGCATTCTGGAGAAAGGCAGCAAGAACAATGTTTTTCTCACGCCGGCCGAACAGAACGTGCTTCGCCGTATTTGTGACGGTCTATCCAACCCTCAGATTGCGGAAGAGCTATGCATGAGCACGGAAACGGCAAACTGGTACCGTAAGCGTCTGTTGGCCAAGTTTAACATGACCAACTCCACGAGCTTGGTAGGATATGTGCTTCGAGAACATATCCTCGACAACCTCTAAAGGACAACGCCCAGAACCTCTCGCTAAAACATACAACAGCCCAGGGCAAAGCCGTCCCGGGCTGTATTAAAAGGCTAGTTGTATCGTACTGTGTGAATAGTTGCATGGCGTTGAAATACAAATGGTTCTGTAGTGTTAAACTATTTGTGTCGGCTATTTTGTGAAAATTTGTAGTTACATTCCAAAAAGTTTGTAGTTACAGTGCCACAAACTTGTAGTTACAAAGGAAAAAGTTTGTAGTTACAAACTTCTGGACGTGTAGTTACAAACTTTTAGCATTGTAGTTACAAGCTTTCGGATGTGTAGTTACAAATCTTTGCTAACAGTTCGGCATTATGTTCTTAACACCGAAGCATAATAGGCTTTTCAAGCCCATATCAGAACATTCCTTGTTCTAGGCAACCAAATTTGCTGCAATGTTCATCCTTTTCACAGGCCCATTATATATAAGGTATGTAGGCGTTCGAAAACTTTTTTTGCTACATTTCTTTGCAGGTAAAGAATTTATCAGTATTTTTGCATTGTCATTTGGAACTTTCCACCTGTTGCCAAGACCAGGGGAACTTCGGCCATCTATGACATCTCCGGGCACAAGACAACTGTCCCCGTTAAGGGCATTTACATTATTGACGGCAAAAAGCTGTATGTAAAGTAGCGCATTATCAAATACAACTATCAAGCCGACAGACGATAAGCAAATATGCTTTTTGTCTGTCGGATGAAAAAAGTAAAAGCAAAGCCTCCTGCACCGAAATGCAGGAGGCTTTGACTATTCTTGTACGCCCCGAAAAAGGGCTGACAGACTGTTATTCAGCAGGAGTTTCTGCTACGGGCTTCTCGCCTTCCTCGTTGTTATGAGGACGACGCTCGCCTCTATCCCTGCGGTCACCACGGTCACGACGCTCGCCTCTTTCTGGACGGGGACGACGTTCACGCTCTACGTAACCTTCGGGCTTTTCCAGCAGAACACGGTGGCTCAACTTGAACTTACCAGTCTTGGGGTCAATCTCCAAAAGTTTGACGGTAATCTTGTCTCCTTCCTTGATGCCTGCCTCTTCCACTGTTTCCAAACGCTTCCAATCGATTTCGGAGATGTGCAGCAAGCCATCCTTGCCTGGCATGAACTCGACGAATGCTCCGTATGGCATAATACTGCGAACGGTTCCTTCGTACACTTCGCCCACCTCGGGAATAGCTACGATAGCCTTAATCTTGGCCATAGCAGAGTCGATACAATCCTTGTTAGGACCGCTCACCTGAACCTTGCCAACACCATCTTCCTCGTCGATAGTGATAGTGGCACCTGTCTCTTCCTGCATACCCTGGATAATTTTGCCACCAGGACCGATAACAGCACCGATGAATTCCTTGGGGATGATAATCTGTTCGATACGTGGTACATGGGGTTTCAGTTCCGGACGTGGAGCAGACAATGTCTTGAGCATCTCATTCAGGATGTGCTCACGACCAGCCTTGGCCTGCATAAGGGCTTTTTCCAGAATTTCGTAGCTCAAACCATCACACTTGATATCCATCTGGGTAGCAGTAAGACCCTTGGGTGTACCTGTTGTCTTGAAGTCCATATCGCCCAGGTGATCCTCATCACCCAGAATATCGCTCAGGACGGCATATTTATCTTCACCGGGATTCTTTATCAAACCCATGGCAATACCACTGACAGGACTCTTCAAAGGAACACCTGCATCCATCAAGGACAGACAGCCGGCACAAACGGTTGCCATAGAACTGGAACCATTACTTTCCAGAATATCGCTTACTACACGTACCGTATAAGGATAATCCTCGGGAATCTGTCCCTTCAAACCACGCCATGCCAGATGACCGTGTCCAATCTCGCGACGACCAACGCCACGCTGAGCCTTGGCTTCACCTGTTGAGAAAGGAGGGAAGTTATAATGAAGGAGGAACCGCATGTAACTCTTGTCCAATACATCGTCCACCATCTTCTCGTCCAGTTTGGTACCCAGGGTTGTAGTACTGAGTGACTGTGTTTCGCCACGAGTAAAAATAGCTGATCCGTGAGGACCGGGCAGAGGACTAACCTCGCACCAAATAGGACGGATCTCTGTGGTCTTACGTCCATCCAGACGAATTCCTTCGTCCAAAACGCAACGGCGCATAGCATCACGCTCTACATCGTGATAGTAACGGTCAACAAGGCCGTTCTTCTCTTCCAAATCCTCTGGAGTAAGGTCGGGATGTGCCTCTGCATAACGAGCCTTAAATTCCTCACGGATAGCCTCGAAAGCTTCTGCACGGGCATGCTTCTCCAATGCCTGCTTTGTTACGTCGTATGCCGGCTGATAGCACTCACTCTTTACCTGCTGGCGAAGTTCCTCGTCGTTCACCTCATGGCAATATTCACGCTTAACATCCTTACCCAGTTCCTTTGTCAGTTCTTTCTGGAGACGGCACATCGGCTTGATGGCTTCGTGTGCTGCTTTCAGGGCTCCCAGCAGATCCTGCTCGCTCACTTCCTTCATCTCACCTTCCACCATCATGATGTTCTCTTCGGTGGCACCGACCATCAGGTCCATGTCGGCTTTCTCCAACTGTGCAAAAGTGGGATTTATCACATACTCTCCATCTATACGGGCTACGCGAACCTCGCTGATGGGACCTTCGAAGGGTATATCGCTGACGGCCAGGGCTGCTGAAGCGGCAAAACCGGCCAGTGCATCGGGCATGTCTTCGCCATCGGCAGAAAAGAGAATGACGTTAACATACACTTCGGCATGATAATTGTCGGGGAAAAGGGGACGCAGAGCACGGTCCACCAAACGGCAGGTGAGGATCTCGTAGTCACTTGCCTTGCCCTCACGTTTCGTAAAGCCACCGGGGAATCGGCCTGCTGCGGCATACTTTTCTCTGTACTCTACCTGCAAGGGCATGAAATCTGTTCCGGGAACGGCATCTTTGGCGGCACAAACGGTGGCCAGGAGCATCGTGTTGTTCATACGAAGCATTACGGCTCCATCGGCTTGTTTGGCCAATTTCCCGGTCTCGATGCTGATGGTTCTTCCATCAGGCAATTCGACTGTCTTTGTAATTACGTTCATCTTGATTGTTTATAAAAAATACGTCTTGATTCAAAAATCGCACAAAGTTAACGATTTATGTTGAAATCGGAAAGCCGGAAGATAAAAAGTTGACATTTACGCCCCTTTTTTATTATATAATGTAATGCCAGCATTACGCATTATGCATTAATTTGTGTATCTTTGCAGCCGAAAAGACAAAAAGCATAGAAAATGAGGAAGATATTATATGCACTATTTCTTTTGGTGCTGACATGCTGTATCCAGAACGGAAAATTCCATGTTGAAGGGTGCATAGAAGACGCTTGCGACTCTATGATGTATTTAGAGCACATCACATTGGGAGACGGCATCGTGGCCGTGGATTCCGTAAAGCTGAAAGAAGACGGTTCCTTCGCGATGGAAGGCCTGGCCGAAGGAAACCCGGAATTCTACCGGCTTCGCATCGGAGGACAATGCATCAACCTGGCTTTCGATAGCACGGAAACCGTAAGTGTAAAGGCAAACATAAAAAACATGTCTTTCGGGTATGAAGTCAATGGAAGCAATACCTGCGACACCATTCGAATGCTCAGCAAGAAACTGGCGGAACTGGAACAAGACATCCGCAAAATGGCAGAAAATCGCGATTATACCGTCCAGGAGCGAGATTCGTTCATCCGCGAGATGATTGTCAATTACAAGAATGACGTCAAGATGAATTTCATCCACAATCATTACGATGCTACATACAGCTATTTCGCCTGTTTTCAGATGCTTGGGCCGAACATTATTTTCAACCCCATTAACGAAAAAAGCGACCTGACATGGCTGAGAGCGGTTGCCAATGCATGGAACGACAAATATCCCGATTGCCCCCGAACAAAAAATTTGTTCAACATCGTAAACGAGGGGCGAAAAAATCAGGTAAAACCCAAACAGATTGTCCTGGACCTGAACGATGAGAAAGTACGTGAACTGGGAATCATTGACATCACCATGCCCGACATTCACGGAAACGAATCTACCTTAAGCGACCTGAAGGGGAAAGTCGTACTGTTGGACTTCATTGCATTCTCCCTACAAGGAAGTCAGGAACGAATCTTGGAAATGCGTAAATTATACGACAAATTCCATGACCGTGGATTTGAGATTTATCAGATCGGTCTGGACCCCGACCGCCATTTCTGGGCGCAACATTGCGAGAAACTTCCCTGGGTGAGTGTTTATTGCGAAGAAGGCCTGAACAGCGACATCGTCACCCTCTATCAGGTACAAGGACTTCCCACCTATTTCCTGATTGACAGAAATTGTGACCTACAAGCCCGGCAAGAAAACATTCGCGACATAGAAAAGGCCATCGAGGCACTTCTATAAACAACAATATCGTCCTTTTGGGGACTTACACCAACACTGGACATAAAAAAACGGAAAAAGTTTGGGGGATAAAAAAATAATTCCTAACTTTGCCCCAACAAAACAACAAAAAGAACAAAGTGAAGGGTTCCGACTCAATGGTTGGGATTCTTTCTTTTTTCATCAATGAGGAAAGTGTAATAATTTGATATATTTTTAAAACTCAGATAATTATGGCATATATGTCACAAAAGGGCTACGATAAATTGGTAGCTGAATTACAACACATGGAAAGCGTGGATCGCCCCGCTGCCAGTGCTGCTATTGCAGAAGCACGCGACAAGGGGGACCTGTCGGAAAATGCCGAATATGATGCAGCAAAAGAATGGCAAGGCAAACTGGAAACCAAAATTGCTATGCTGAAAAAGACCATCATGGAGGCCAAGATCATCGACACCAGCCATCTGGATGCGAATACCGTACAAATCCTGTCCACCGTGGAATTGCGAAACATCAAAAACAACATGAAGATGACGTATCGCATCGTCAGTGATACGGAAGCAAATCTGCGTGAAGGGAAAATCAGTGTCGGAACGCCCATTGCAAAAGGCCTTTTAGGCAAGAAGATTGGTGAGATAGCAGAAATAAAAGTTCCAGCAGGATTGTTACAGCTGGAAATCGTTAGCATCAAATTTGAAGAATAAGACCATGACCATTTTTTCAAGAATTGTAGCCGGTGATATCCCCAGCTACAAAATAGCAGAGGACGAAAACTATTATGCCTTTTTGGATATCAGCCCATTGCAAAAAGGACACACACTGGTAATTCCAAAACACGAAGTGGATTATATCTTCGACCTCACGGATGAAGAGCTGGCCGGATTGCAGGTTTTCGCGAAGAAAGTTGCCATTGCCATCAAGAAAGCCATTCCTTGCGTGAAAGTCGGACAATGCGTTTTAGGGTTGGAAGTACCTCATGCGCATATTCACCTTGTTCCTATGCAGGACGAAAAGGATATGCGTTTCACAAACCCCCATCTGCAACTAACGGATGAGGAGTTCCGACAAATAGCTGAAAGTATCCGAGCTCAGTTCTAAGAGAACTTCGTTTCGATATGCATTTTCCTCATCGTGGAAACATCTTCACGAGGACAAATCATCAGGATTCCACCTTCTTCTGCTATGACATAGTTGTGCAACCCCTTTACTACAGCGGTTCTTCCATCTGGAAGTCGGATAACATTTTCCCGACAATCGTATAGATGAGCTTTTGTATTCAACAATACATTGCCCTGGTCATCGGCCGGGGCATCATTGTATATGCTCGTCCAAGTACCCAAATCTGCCCAATCAAAGTGTGCTGATTGTACATAGACATGCTCGCTGTGCTCCAAGATGCTGACGTCCACATTCAGATTTGGAAGGCTGGTAAAGAATTCGGGAACCAATTTCGGATCGGCCGCCTCGGCCTCTGCCATCATGCGAGGGATTTCTATCTGATATTCTGGAACCAACCGGTATAGGTTGCTTAGCATCACATCCACCTTGTAATACAAAAGACCTGTATTCCACAGGAAATCCCCCTCATCCATAAACATCTGAGCAAACTCGGCATTCGGTTTTTCCGTAAAAGAGCGAACTGGATAAATCTCGTTGTCCAAAGCCTCTAAACTGCCAAACTGAATGTATCCATACCCTGTGTCAGGGCGAGTGGGACGAACACCTGTCACTAACATTCCATCATGGGATGAGACAAAGTTAAGGGCATTCGCCACATCGTCCTGAAACGAATTTTCATCTCGTATCAATTGGTCAGATGGAGTGACAAAAACCCGTGCACTCGGATTTATCTTGGCTATGACAACCGTACCCCATGCCACAGCTGCCAATGTACCTCTACGCAAAGGCTCTTCCAGAATATGGGTGTCATCGACCTTTGGCAACTGTTCATAAACAAGGGGCAGATATTGCACATTTGTTGAAATATAGATATTTTCCGGTCGGATAAAACGAGCCACCCTATCGTAAGTCTGTTGGAGCATGGATTTCCCTGTTCCAAACAGATCCATGAACTGCTTTGGACGAGTCGTTCGACTTACCGGCCAAAGGCGGCTACCATTACCGCCTGCCAGTATCAGGCAATAATTATTATCCATTTGATATAAGATTTAGAGTTATTCACATGTGAAATCTAACTGTCAGCGCAACTTCTTTATGACTGGCAACAGGAGTTTTTCCATTTCCTTGTAACCTGCTTCATTGGGATGAACGCCTGGATTATCTTTTGCATACTCAGGTTTAAGACACGTTCCGTCATCACTTACCAATGCACTGAAATAATCAACGTATGGAATCTTGTTCTTCTTGGCATAAGCCTGAACACGTGCATTGAGATGACGAATCTTTTCCATGGCATCCGTAACCTGCGGTCTCCAACCAAAGCCGGCAGCAGGAAGACAAGATGTCAGAATTACTTTTATCTTGTTGTATCGAGCCAGTTCAACCATAGAAACCACATTGCCGAAAGTCTTGTCTTCATCGTATGGGCCAGTATTCAATGCAATGTCATTCGTACCATAATTGATAACCACGATTTTTGGTTGCAAGTCAATGACATCCTGACGGAAACGAAGAAGGAATTGGTAACTCGTCTGACCACTGATACCACGTCCGATCAGATTGTTGTCCTTGAAGAATTCTCCCCTGGCATTCGGCCATCCGTCCGTAATGGAATTACCCATCAAAACAACACGTTTCTCACCCTTTCTGGGAGCACCAACCTCGTTGTTCGATTGAGCGTATCTCCCGAAATTAGCAAATTCGTGTTTTTGCGAGAACGCATTGGCCGAAATCAGCAGACACCCTGCAAACAGATATTTCTTCCACATATTTAGTGTCAACATAGGTACTTAATTAATTGTTCTTTTTATTCTTAGATTTCTCTTTCTTTGCCTGAGCCTTGTCATATTTCTCCCACAATTTTTTCTTTACGGCCAAAGCCTTCTGCGCCTCGGTACTAGCAGCAGCCGCCTTTTCTGCAGCAGCCTCATCTTCGGGAGAAGCATAAGCATGGCGGAAGCCTTTCTGGATATCCCAATAGCCACGGGTGAAATCGGGGAAAGAAACAGCGGCACAACCATTATCCATACTCAATGCGCCCAACTCTGCCAATGCACACCATTCAGCCAGATCATAGACGTCCATATCCAAAGGAAGACCATTTTGCAGGCAATAAATCAAGCGGGCATCCATAATGTAATCCATTCCACCATGTCCCATATCACGTCCCATATCACCGAACTTTTTCAGGATCGGATGATAATATTTATTTATCAGGGCATCAAAGTCTTCCTGACTCATAAAATCATGACCGGTAATTTTGCCTGCCATCTCAGCGTTCCCTACAGAATTCATCTGTTCCTTTGTGATATACATTTTCGAATCAGGATATTTTGTCGTATAACCCTTGGTACCCGTCAGCTTAAACAAACGGTTGTAAGGTTGGGGAGTCATTACGTTATGCTGAATCTCGACAACCTTTCCCTGCTCCGTACGCATCAAGGTCGTAGTGTGGTCTCCATTGCGGAAATGCTTATAGTCCTTGCCAGACATCCGTTCTGCATCTTGAGCACCATTGACACTCTTTGTATCCATAGCAACCAAAGTCGTGAAACGATCACCACGATGAATGTTCAAACATTGAGCAACAGGGCCCAGACCATGTGTAGGATAAATATCACCACGATTCTCGCTGTTGTATTTCAAACGCCAATGCAGATTGTCCGGATCGGAACCATCAGGATTATGCCAATATCCACCAAAGCCGCCGTGCAGTGTGTGAAGGTATGCACCTTCCGCACGGATTATCTCGCCAAAGACTCCCTGCTGAGCCATGTTGAGGGTTGTCATCTCGAAAAAGTCATAGCAGCAGTTTTCCAACATCATACAATGGAGGCGCGTTTTCTCGCTCAAATCAATGAGCATCCAGATCTGCTCCAGATTCATGGCTGCCGGAACCTCTATCGCGGTATGCTTTCCGTTCTCCAATGCGCATTTTGCCACGGGGAAATGATGCGCCCAGTCGGTAGTCACATAAACCAAATCAATATCAGCACGCTTACACAAATCCTCGTAGCCCAATTCACCACTATAAATATCAGCGGGTGGAAGTCCGGCTTCACGCAGGTACTTTTGTGCGTCTCTTGCACGTTCCTCTTCATAATCACACAGAGCTACAATCTGCACGCCAGGAATATGGCAATAACGGTTTACTGCCCAAGGGCCACGGGAGCCTAATCCCACGAAACCCACTCTCACGGTTTCCAGCTTAGGAGCGGTCATGCCCAAAGCATTCTGCTGACCAGCTGGTCGTTCTGGTGTGTCAACCACAATCGTGCCTTTGTCCCAATGCCATTTAGTATTGGGATTACTACTCTGAGCCATGGCCATAAATGGGCAGGCAAACATTAACGCAATAAACAATACTGCTTTTTGAATCCTTTTCATATTTGTGTTGTTTTTTATTGTTAGTTTCTGCATTATTCGATTCTGTTACGCTACAAAGGTACAATTTAACGAGTGCATTACAAAAGAAAAGTCCTTTTTTTTGCAATGCAAAGCGTAAGTTTCCTCGGTTATCCTCCAAAGATGAGATTTTACAAGCAAAAAAACAAACAAAAAACGGCCGTCTCCCTTTTACATGCATCTCGAAGCAATATTTTTGTTTTCACGCGAGGAAACAATTGCTACATCACGACAAAACAAAAAACGGCTCTTTGCCTTACAATAAATTTTTGCTGAAATACCGAACCGGATACCATACGGCAACCCATCCCACTATAAGTACCGTGACAAAAATCAAGACAATGTCCCAAAAATGCACGCTGACCGGATAAGAATCCACGATAAAGTCACCGGCATTGCCACCCATGGAAATGAAACCGAACTCTTTCTGCATCCAACATAGCAGAAGGCCGACAAGCACCCCGACAATAGCCCCTGCCAAACTTATCATACGACCTTCCAACATAAAAATCCGGCAAATCTGACCATTATCCGCTCCCATGCTGCGCAATGTCTGTACATCTTGTTTCTTATCAATCATCAGCATAGATAAAGAACCTATAATATTGAAACAAGCCACCAAAAGAATAAACGTCAGGAACAAATATGAAATGAACTTTTCGATCCGCATGATACGAAACACATCGTCCTGTTGTTCATACCGATCTTGCACCTTGAACTTGGATCCCATCAACTGACGTATTTCTTTCTTCGCTTCCGATTGGTTCACCCCTTTCTTCAATTTTAATTCCACCGATGAAATCTGCCCTTTTTGATCAAACAGGCACTGAGCAAAGCCTAAACTGGTGAGGATGTAGTGGCCATCGTACTGCGTTTGCTGAACCATAAAAACAACACCAGGGCTTTGCAACTCATCGTGATTGAATGATGCCATAGGGTTGGCCAGATTAACACGTTCCCCTTTTCGTGGAGCATACACCTGAAGGGGTTCTTCAAAATACGCATTCAGCCCCAACTGGCCGGCCAGTTGAATTCCGACAACACCATATTCCAGGACATCGGCCTTCAAAGCAAACTCCCCATCGCCATAAAGTATCTTTTCCAGTTCCACCTGTTCCGTTATGTTATCGGCCACCCCTTTTATGGTAACAACCATCTGGTGATTGTTCCGGACAACCAACGCCTCATCTTCCAGTACTGGCGTATAGACCTCCACGGCTTCCTGCGATTTCAGTTTTTCCAATAAAGGATCGTCTGCATTAATTGTACGGCCTTCCGCTAACGAGACCTTCAATTGAGGGTCAAATGCCGTAAAAAGGCCGGCAACAAGATCTCGAAAACCATTGAAGACGCTCATCGTGCACACAAGAGCAACCGTGGCTATGGTAACTCCCACAACAGAGATTCCGCTGATGACATTGATGGCGTGATGGCTTTTGCGACTGAAAAGGTATCTACGAGCTATGAAAAATTCATACTTCATTGAGCGACCGATACATGTTATTTACGAAAAGGGACAAGAGAAAAACTTATTTTTTCAACAATTCATCTATATGCTCTGCATAATCCAACGAATCATCCACAAAAAATTTCAGTTCCGGAATGATGCGCAACTGCTTGCCCACTCTCGTTCCTAATTCGTATCGCACTTGCCGCTGGTTGTCGTTAATGTTCTGTACAATCTCCTCGGCTTTGTTACTGGGGAACACGCTCAGATAAGCACGACACACACTCATATCCGGGCTTATCCGGCAAGAACAGACGCTGACCAAAACGCCACGCATCGTACTGGTTTGTTTCTGGAAAATATCGCTCAATTCTTTCTGTATCAAGCGAGCTATTTTGTTTTGTCTTGTTGTTTCCATACGTTAATTTTCTATTTTACATGTATTAATGTCAATCCGTCCCTAATAGGCAGAATCACTTTTTCTACTCGGTCATCCTGAGCTACAAGGTCGTTAAACGCCTTTACTCCGATGGTTTGCAAATCGCTCTCTCTTGTATTGGTTTCCAGCACGTGTCCGTACCACAATGTATTATCAGCCAAGATAAATCCACCTTTTCTCATTCTGGGAAGTACCATGTTGTAGTATTCCACATACCGTCTTTTGTCGGCGTCGATAAAAGCCAAATCCCACTGGACATCCATTTGAGGCACCAAGTCCAATGCATCCCCAATATGAAGATGTAATTGATTGGCATACGGACTTCTCTCAAACCACTTGCGGATGAAATCTTCCTGTTCGTCAAAAACCTCAAACGTATGCAGTTGTGCATTTGGCAACATGCCTTCCGCCATACTCAATGCGCTATATCCGCTGAACGTGCCCAGTTCCAGAATCATCTGAGGCCTTATCATTTGGACAAGCATTTTCAGCAAACGTCCCTGGATATGCCCGCAAGCCATTTGACCATAGGACAGTTTCAATTGGGTATCGCGCCACAAGGCATGAAGGTAGTCGCCCTCTGGGTCTATGTGGTGTAAGATATACTCGTCCAGTTCCGTGCTCACTTCTCCGACTCCTCTGCTTTCGTCAGGATTGCCTCGATGGCCAGCCGATAGCTGTCTAATCCGAATCCGCTTATCACGCCCATGCAACCCACGCTTATCATACTGTGCTTACGGAAGTCCTCTCTTTGATGCACGTTGCTGATATGAACCTCTATCGTGGGAGTGCTGACACTCTTTATGGCATCCAGTATGGCCACACTGGTATGCGTGTAAGCTCCGGCATTCAGCACAATGCCGTCACGATCGAATCCGACCTCCTGTATTTTGTTGATAATCTCGCCTTCCAGATTGCTCTGATAATAGTCAATGCGAACCTGAGGATAACGGTTCCGCAGTACTTTCAAGTAGGTTTCCCATGTCCGTGTTCCGTAGATTTCAGGCTCTCTGATGCCAAGCAAATTCAAATTTGGACCATTGATAATTTGGATTCTCATAATAAATTCATACTTTTGTCGGGACAAAGATAAGTATTTTCTATGAAATATGAACTAAATAATCTGGGAATTATAGACAAAAGTATCATCCGGCGATATTTGCAATACCTAAGGCTAGAGCGTTCATATACCCAAAACACGCTGGATGCCTACATAAAAGACCTTCAAAAACTGATCAATTACTTTTCCGATGAAGGCATCGATTACCGGAATGTTACATTGGAACAACTGGATCAATTTGCCGGAGTTTTGCGCGACCTTGGCATTCAGCCACGCAGTACCGCCCGTATCCTGAGTGGAGTACGTTCTTTTTACCGCTTTCTGACATTGGAAAAAGAAATAGAAACCGACCCCACAGAACTCCTTGAAAGTCCGCAAATAGGCAAACATCTGCCAGAAGTCCTGAGCGTGGAGGAAATAGAAAAAATATTGGATGTCATTAGCTTGGAACGCAAAGAAGGAGAGCGGGATAGAGCTATTATCGAAACCTTGTACGGTTGCGGACTTCGGGTAAGCGAACTATGCGGCCTACGTATTTCCAACTTATATCTGGAAGAAGGCTTTATCCGGGTTCATGGGAAAGGCAGAAAAGAGCGGTTGGTTCCTATTGGCAATCAAGCCAAACTTGCCTTGGATAAATGGTTTAAGAGTCGTTCGCACATCAAGATCAAAGCGGGAGAAGAAGACTATGTATTTCTGTCTTTTCGACGTGGAACGCACCTAAGCAGAATCAGTATTTTCCACAACATAAAGGAATATGCACAATTGGCTGGAATTCACAAAAACATAAGTCCTCATACATTCCGCCATAGTTTTGCCACACATTTGCTGGAGGGGGGAGCAAACCTGAGAGCCATTCAGGCGATGCTGGGACATGAAGGGATTTCTACGACAGAAATCTATATGCACGTGAACACATCGCACTTACGAGAAGAAATTTTAGAGCATCACCCCAGAAATTTAAAATATTAACCCAAAAAAATAGACTTTATTTGGTTGTTTTCCATAATAAATATGTAACTTTGCGCCCGAATTCGCCGATTAATACAATAATTAAATATAAAAACAGTATCAAAAATGCAAAAGATTAAGGTTACTATGTTGGTTGCCGTTTCTGCTATGGCACTAACATCTTGCAGCAAACTCGGCAAGCTGAGTTCTGACAACTTCACCGTTACACCGACCCCACTGGAAGCTGTCGGTGGTCAGGTACCTGCAACTATCAACGGTACATTCCCCGAGAAGTACATGAAGAAGAAGGCACAGGTTACCGTTATTCCTGTCCTGAAATACGAAGGTGGAGAGGCTATTGGTCAAAGTGCCACATTCCAAGGCGAAAAGGTTGAAGGCAACAACACGACTATCGCATACAAGGTTGGCGGAACCTATACAATGAAGACCAACTTCACATACGAAGATGCTATGATGAACAGCGAATTGTATGCACGTTTCGAGGCAAAGAAGGGCAAGAAGACCGTCAGCATACCCGAGGTAAAGATCGGCTATGGTGTGATTGCAACCAGCCAGCTTCTGAGCCGTTGCGACATGACAGGTGCTACGGCTCCCGATGCTTGGCAGCGTATCATCGCCCACAAGCAGGAAGCAAACATCAAGTTCCTCATCAACGTAGCAACTCTTCGTACCAGCGAATTGAACTCTGTTAGCATCAAGGATTTGGTAGCTGTCTTGAAGGAAATCAACGACGACCAGGAAACACGTGCTCTCCAAGGTATCGAGGTTAGTGCATACGCCAGTCCCGATGGTAAGTTCGATTTCAACGAGAAACTGGCTCAAAAGCGCCAGGATGTCAGCTCTAACTACCTGAAGAAAGAGTTGAAGAAGATTAAGATGAATGCTGATGTTGATACAAAGTTCACGGCTGAGGACTGGGAAGGCTTCCAGGAACTGATTTCCAAGAGCAACCTGCAGGACAAGGACGTTATCCTGCGCGTCCTCTCTATGTATCAGGATCCCGAAGAACGCGAACAGCAGATTAGCAACATGAGCGAAGTCTATACCGACATCAAGGACGGCATTCTGCCCGAATTGCGTCGCGCTCGTCTGATTGTCAACTATGATGTTATCGGCCGTAGCGATGAGCAGATTCTGGATCAGTTCAAAGAGGACCCAACCCGTCTGAGTGTAGAGGAACTGGTTTACGGTGCAAACATACTGGTTAAGGACGAAGAGACAAAGAAGAAGTGGTACGACACTTTGACCATGTACTACCCCAACGACTATCGCGCCCTGAACAACCTGGCTCAGCAGGCCATCAACAAGGGTGAACTGACATTGGCAAAGAGCTATCTGGACGAAGCAAAGAAAGTAAATGCTGCTGCCAGCGAAGTCAACACCAACCTTGGTTTGCTCGCATTGAAAGACGGTGACCTGAATGCTGCTGAATCATTTTTGGCTAAGGGTAGCGGTGCCGATACATTCAACGAGATTATGGGTAACCTGAACATTGCCAAAGGTAATTATGCACAGGCCGCCAACAACCTGAAGGGTGTTGCCACCAACAGTGCCGCTTTGGCTCAGATTCTGGCAAAGGATTACGCTAGTGCTAAGAGCACATTGAGCAGCATCAAGAACATCGATGCTACCACCAACTATCTGAAAGCCATTCTCGCTGCTCGTACAGGTGATACGAACACTCTGGGCAGTGCCCTGAAGGATGCCATCCTGCAAGATCCCACTCTGGCTGCTCGTGCTGCCCGCGATCTGGAATTTGCAAACTATGCAAGCACCATCAAGGACCTGATTAAGTAAGATGTGAGAAACATATTGCTTTTTATAGCACTCGGACTCACCCTGCTCAGTTGTGGAGGTTCCCCCGGGCAATTTCGTCTGAAAGGAAACTTCGCCCACCTGGAGCAGGGTGAGTTCTTACTTTATAGTACCGATGGAGGATTGGACATCATCGACACGCTTCACCTGATAGACGGGAAATTTGATTATACGACCAAGCTATCCGATGAGGCAACATACCATATTCTCTATCCCAACTTCTCGGAATTGGTTGTATTCGGACATTCCGGAGGCGTTGCAAACATCAAGGGCGATGCACGAAGCCTGAATGAAGTGGAAGTACATGGAGACAAGGAAAACGAGATATATACGAAGTTCCGCAAAGAAATCGACCAGAAAGACAAAAAGGAGACTGTCGATATTGCACGCAAATACATACTCGAGAACCCCACACTGTCCATGAGTAAGTATTTGTTCACACAATATTTTCTCCCGTCAGAAGAAATAACAAAAGAAGAAACAAAAGAGGTTTACGATAGTTTGACACGCGCGTTACCCCATGACGTCAATCTATCACGCTTATCCGATGACATAAGGAACAAAGGCGCATTAGCCATTGGAAAGGAATTTCCCCTATTTGAACTTTCCACAAGAGACAATGCCATCGATTCCACGAAAAAAGGCAAGATTATCACCCCGGAAGATTTCTCCGGGAAAGCATTGCTCATTGCCTTTTGGGCTACATGGAAAAGCGGATCGCAATCTGCTCCGTTCCGTTTGAAACGCGCATCAAAGGAGTACAAAGAGAACATGGATGTCCTCAGTTATTCGCTGGATGTACAAGAAGAGCCTCTCCATGCAACAGAGGTAAGAGATAGCGTGAACTACCACAGTTTCTGCGATTTTCTCTGTTGGCGAAGTCCTTTAGTGCGTCAACTTGGTATCGTGGACATACCCTACTATATACTCCTTGACTCCACCCAGCATATTATTGCCACAGGGACAGAATGGGCCAAGGACATTGAACCCAAAGCAAAAGATCTATGCTTATAAAAGTATATAGTGCGTCCGTACAAGGCCTTCATGCCAACACCGTAACGATCGAGGTAAATGCGACCCGAGGCGTTCGTTTCTTTCTCGTCGGCTTACCAGACAATGCTGTAAAGGAAAGCCACGAGCGCATAATGGCTGCCATTGAAAATAGTGGATACCGATTCCCCACACGACAAATAACCATCAACTTAGCTCCCGCAGATGTACGCAAGGAAGGGTCGGGATTCGACCTACCCATGGCCATAGGCATCATGGCAACAGAAGACCAAGTCTATTCACAGGACTTGGGGAAATACATGATGGTGGGGGAATTAAGTCTGGACGGTTCTTTGCAACCCATCCGGGGAGCCCTTCCCATTGCCATCAAAGCACGTGAGATGGGATTCGAAGGATTGTTCCTTCCAGAACAAAATGCCCACGAAGCAGCCGTTGTAAACAGGCTCAACGTATATGGCGTAAAACATATCAATCAAGTTGTAGCACATCTGAATAATGTGAAACTGCTGGAACCGACCATCGTGGACACACGTGGAGAATTTTATGCGCATCAGACAGATTTTGACTTTGATTTTTCAGATGTTAAAGGCCAAGAACATGTAAAGCGTGCCCTTGAAATAGCTGCGGCCGGTGGGCACAATCTTATTATGATTGGTCCCCCGGGAAGTGGGAAAAGCATGATGGCTAAACGATTGCCAAGTATCCTTCCTCCTCTATCTTTACAAGAGAGTCTGGAAACGACCCAGATACATTCCGTTGCCGGTTTGCTGAAAACAGACAGTACCCTGATAGCAAAACGTCCCTTCCGAAGTCCTCATCATACCATCTCCCAAGTTGCCCTTGTGGGCGGAGGTCAGATGGCTCAACCCGGAGAGATAAGCCTCGCCCACAACGGAGTGCTCTTTTGCGATGAACTTCCAGAATTTCAAAGGCAAGTACTTGAAGTACTTAGACAACCACTTGAAGACAGACAAATAAACATATCAAGGGCGAAATACAACGTATCCTATCCCTGTTCATTCATGTTCGTAGCCAGCATGAACCCTTGCCCTTGCGGTTATTACAATCACCCGACAAAACATTGCTGCTGTACTCCCGGACAAATTACGCGCTACCTGAATCGGATCAGCGGTCCTTTGCTGGATCGCATAGATCTCCAAATTGAAATTACACCTTTATCTTTCGAGGAAATGAGCCGTACAGCACCCGGTGAAAGCAGTGCCACTATACGTGAACGTGTTATTCGTGCTCGACAGATTCAGGAAGAACGTTTCTCATCCTCACCAGGTGTTCACTGCAACGCGCAGATGACAAGCCGTCTCATGCATCGTTTTGCCGAGCCGGATGCTGCCGGAATGGAAATGCTCCGCGAAGCCATGAACCGCCTTCAGCTTTCTGCCCGGGCATACGACAGAATCCTTCGCGTAGCCCGTACCATTGCCGACCTGGACGGTCAGGAAAGCATCCAGTCACAACACTTGGCTGAAGCCATCGGCTACCGCAACTTGGACCGTAGCAACTGGGGAGAATAAATCTGAGTTTAGGACATATATAAATTAAATAATAAGGCAAACAATGAAAAAGACACTCTTTTTATTAATTGTCACTTTGTTTTTGTTCTCATGCGGAGGACAAGGCGGTGATGACAACATGTTGTACAAAGATGCTTCGCAACCAGTGGAAAAGCGTGTGAAAGACCTTGTCGGTCGAATGACACTTCATGAGAAAATAATCCAAATGAATCAGGCATCTTTGACCGACGTGATAACGGACGGGCATATTGATACCACAAAGATGCAGGAGGTTTTCGGTGATTGCGGCTATGGCTGCATTCAAGGCATCACACTTCCCGGTTCAGTAGCGAACGTCTGTTTCAACGAAGTACAGAGGTACTGCATGGAAAAGACCCGATTGGGCATCCCCATGCTGAATACGACAGAAGCACTCCATGGCTCCGTACAGGATGGCTCTACGGTCTTTCCACAAAGCATTGCCATCGGAGCCACGTTCAACACGGAACTGGCTAGTAAAATGGCTGCTGCCATATCCGAAGAGTTGTATTCCGAAGGAGTGAACCAGATTCTGTGCCCGGTAGTGGATGTGACACGCGATATGCGATGGGGCCGCACAGAGGAGACATTCGGAGAAGACCCCTTCCTAAACGGTATGATGGGAATTGCCGAAGTGAGCACTTATCTGGAGCATGATATGAGTCCTGTGGTAAAGCATTTTGGCCCTGGAGCAGAAACAATGGGCGGGTTGAACCTGGCCTCTGTAAGCAGTGGAAAGCGCGATGTTCTGCAAATCCACTTAAAGCCCTTCGAGATGGTCATCAAAAATACCGGAATCAAAGGCATCATGACATCCTACAATTCCTGGGACGGCATCCCCAATTCCGGTTCTCATTATCTGCTGACCGAACTACTGCGTGACGAATGGGGATTCGATGGATACGTCTATTCCGATTGGGGATCCGCCAATTTCATTCACTCCTTCGAACGCGCTGCCGCCGATGAAGGAGAGGCTGGTGTCATGGCTATTTCGGCCGGTATGGATTTCGAGGTGGGCAGCACATTCCGTCAACTGGAACAACTGGTTGAGGACGGCAAGTTCGACGAAAAGATCATCGATCAGGCTGTCGGCCGTATCCTGAAAGTAAAGTTCGAAATGGGATTGTTCGAAAATCCGTATAGGAACGAAGGGGGGCAACTTGTCGTTCGTACGCCTGAGCACCTGGCCCTGGCACGCCAGATGGCAGATGAATCCCTTGTGCTTCTGCAGAACAACAACAATCTGCTGCCTCTGTCCAAAGACAAGATACACAGCCTGGCCGTCATAGGTCCCAATGCCGACCAAGTTCAATTCGGCGATTATACCTGGAGCCGTAGCAATGCCGATGGCATCACACCTCTGGCTGGCCTTAGGGCTTTGCTTGGCGATGGAGTAAACATCCAATATGCCAAAGGCTGCGATCTGGTTACGGATGATACAAGTGGATTCAACGAGGCCGTAAAACTAGCTCGCAACAGCGATGCCGCCATAGTATTCCTGGGTACGGCAAGCGCATCACTGGCACGCGAATATGCCGATGTAACCAGCGGAGAAGGCTTCGACCAATGCGATCTGAACCTGACAGGTGCTCAGCAACAACTACTGGAAGCCGTATATCAGACTGGGAAACCCGTTGTTCTTGTCTTGGTTACCGGAAAGCCTATCACCATTCCATGGGCCAAGGAACATATACCGGCCATCGTAGCACAGTGGTATGGCGGAGAAAAAGCAGGAGATGCCATTGCCGCCATGCTGTTCGGAGAGACCGTCCCCTGCGGAAAGACACCTATCTCCTGGCCAAAAAGCGTAGGACACCTGCCCGCCTTCTACAACCACCTACCCTGCGACAAAGGTTTCTACCACCAGCCGGGTTCGCCCAACCATCCGGGACGCGACTATGTGTTCTCCTCTCCGGATCCTCTGTGGTCATTCGGTCACGGCCTCAGCTATACGTCCTTTGAATATGGCACACCTACCTTGTCTGCATTGGAACTATCAGCTCAAGACACTTTGACGGTAAGCATTCCTGTTAGCAATACCGGTACGGTCGATGCAAAGGAAACCGTACAGCTCTATTTCCGGGATGTCGTAAGTTCTGTCATCACTCCGATAAAGCAACTGAAAGCATTCCAGAAAGTGCTGATACCTGCCGGCCAGACAGAAACCATAACGATGAAAGTACCCATTCAGGAGTTCGCCCTTTACGACAAGGACATGAACCTGACGGTGGAACCCGGAGAATTTGAGATCCAAATAGGTAGTGCATCCGATGACATCCGCCAAACGGTTACGGTAAAAGTCGGCGAAAAGACACGTACCGTAAAAGGAACCGAAGAATTGGAAAAAGGAATCATGGTGACGCCAGACGGTGATACGATACGCAGAGAATAGTTATTTAACACATAATTATGAGAAAGTATTTTTTTCTTCTATTACCTATTTTCCTGAGCCTCGTTTCCTGTAGCCAACAAGAAGGTGCAAAGGAGGGGAAAGTACCCGTTGTCATGATTACGGACTTGTATTTCCCAGGGCAGGATGTGGACGACAACATAGACATCCTGGTTCCTTATGCCGTGGACGGCATCGACCTGAAAGGCATTGTGTACGACATGACACAGGAACATCGCAACAGTATGTCCTGGTGCTTTACCGCTGATGCCGAATATTGCAATAGCATTTGCAGCAACAGAGACCCCGGATTTGTCACCGTTACCCAGCTGAACTACATCTACGACAAACAAGTACCCTCTGGTTGCTCTCCTTTCCGACGCATGACTTCGCCCGAAGATAAGGTAGAGGACGTTCCCGCTTTCCAGCAACAAGGTATCGACCTGATGCTGAACATTCTGGAAAAGACAAAGGAACCCATACACATCGTTACGACAGGTTCCCTACGCCCCGTTGCCATCGCCTATAACAGGCGTCCCGACCTGATGTGCTCCGACAAGGTTGCAGCCATCCATGTAGCCGCTGGCGCTTCCAACGATGCCTATGTAGAGTGGAATATCATGCTGGATACCTTGGCTGCCGCCCGTGTATTTCGTAGTCCTATGAAGCTGGACCTCTATCCATGCGCCACGGGAAAAAGTGCCATGGACCTGGGCGAAAACAATGCATTCTGGATGCTTCGGAATTCCGATTTCGTATTGGATATGGATCCCATGCTACGCAATTTCCTGGTCTATAATATGCTGTCTGTTTCCGACCGCCCCGACTACCTGAACTATCTGGAACAGGATCTTCCAGAAAGAGAGGTTAACGCGATGAAGATGTTCCAACAGAAAGGTATGTGGACTACGTCCATCTGGCAACAGATACTTGGGTTGAAACTGGTTAAGCACTCCGATGGCACTTGCGACTTGTCAGTCAACCCATCGCCCGATGACGTAATCTACGAGGAAGGATTGAGGGATGTCACGCTACAAGTAAACGACAATGGCACCTTCAACTTCGCATACAGCGACCAACCGACAGGAAAGAAAATCTATTTTCGCAAGGATGCCAAGCTGAACGAAGATATGCTGAACGATGCCTTCCCACGGTGGTACAAGACTTTTTGCGGCAAACAACATTAAGCAACATTAAGCAACATTAAGCAACAGCCCCCTGTCTTTCTCGGACAGGGGGCTGTTCTTTATAGCTTTCTGTGATGACAGCGTTGCTGCATGTTGCAGACCGCACATCCGTATGGCCGCTTCACGGCATTCTCCCCCACTCCTATGATACCGCTTACCGATTTTATGGGCAGCATCAGGCAGGACTCCGTCAGCGTGATGCCACTGATTCCATTGGGCAGGAAGGAGAACAGCTGCCGCTGTTCCATCAGGGGCCACCCGCAATATCCGGGACTGTAGTTGTTGGTGGTCTTCAACCCCTGTTCCTGTACGTTCTTGCGCAGTACGGCAATCAGTTCCTCCGTTATGCTTTCTGCCACAACCGTAGCCATGGAGTTTGCTACGAACTCGTGCATGATGTTGTCCTCCTGCTTTATCTCCTGCATCCACTTGTCGTAACCGGCACCCAACGTCACCGTAAAGATGGCAATGGAAGTTGCCTCCCCCATAGCCTCGGAGATGATCGGTCCGGTATGCAGGACGACATCGGCCACTTTGACCTTGTCGGTCTCGTATCGTCCGCCATCCAGCAGCCGGTAACCGGCATGGGGAGTACAGCAGTCCTCCAATGCGCCCCACATACGCTCTATCAATTCCAGGATGGAATCCTCGGGCACCTGTCCCTTGTAACCCATCAGCTTGTAAAGGTCTGCATCTACCAGATACTCCCTTTTGATTGGAAAATCCATGTAAGAAAGAATGTCCGTCATCGTTCTGAATTATAATTGTTCAATGCATTATAAAACGCCTCTATATTATCCTGTGGCACATGGGGCGGCACATCGCAACCCGAAGAGAGCACGTAATTGGGGAACTGACTTGTCTGGTTGAGCAGTTCCGTGGTCTTGGCGTAAACCTCCTCAGGAGTGGATTGCAGGAATATGCCCACAGGATCCAGGTTGCCCATCACCAGGATGTCGGAAGGACAGGCTTCCAGCACTTTCAGCATATCTGCCTTGTTGCCGAAATGCAGTCCCTGGGCCCCGGTTGCCACCATGGCCTCGGCACAATGCCCGTTCGTTCCGCAGTTATGCAGGACAAAGAGGAACTCATCGTCCTGTACAGCCTCCACGATCTGCCGTATATAGACCGAGGAGAAGTTCATGCAGTCCTCCTCCGATACCAGTCCCGCTGCCGGTTCCGCCATCATCAGTCCCTGGATACCGGTCTGCTTCAGACGCTTGCAGTACGCAATCAGAAAGTCCGTACACTTCTGCAGGAGCATTCCTATTGCCTCCGGCTCACAGAAGCAGCCGATCATCAGTTCCGTCATGCCATACAACCGACAAGCCAGGGAATAAGGGCCTATCACGCCACCCAGCACAGGGCGGTCCTTGATCTGCTCTGCCGCCATCGTACAAGCTTTCAGCATTTGCGGCAGACGAGCCTCATCCAACGAAGGGATTGCCAGTTCCTCTATGGCCTGGGCATCCTGGACGAGCCGGCCTTCTACGGCAGGGATATCGTTTTCCGGGAATACCACATCGGCCCCGAACGCCTCAGCTTCCAAGGTCAAGTCCATGATGGTGCAGCAGGCCGCCGAGGGAAATGCCTCGGTCAGGGCACGGATGGCACGGAAATGCACCTCGCCGTCCGTTACGGCATCCACCACCCGGCATCCTATCCTGTCGATCCCCGGATGCGTCATGATGGGAATGGCTATGCGCCTGGGGGATGTCAGTATCCCCTGGCGCCACGATTTCATGTCCATCTTGCTTGCTTATGCACAAACCAGTTTCTTGGCCAGGGCTACGGCAGCATTGGCATTGTCGCTGTAACCATCGGCACCTATCTCGTCGGCAAACTCCTGTGTGATGGGAGCGCCACCGATCATCACCTTTACCTTGCCTTTCAGCCCGGCAGCCTCTACCGACTTTATGATGTCGGCCATATAGCCCATTGTCGTCGTCAGCAAGGCGGACAGACAGATGATGTCGGCCTTGTGCTCTACGGCCGCAGCCACGAATTTCTCGGCATTTACGTCGCTGCCCAGGTTGAAGACCTCGAAGCCACAGCCTTCCAGCATAGAGGCCACCAGGTTCTTGCCTATGTCGTGCAGGTCGCCGCGTACGGTACCGATGACCACACGTCCCAGCAACTGACTCTTGTCGCCCTGCATCAGGGGTTTCAGCAGTTCCAGTGCCCCCTTCATGGCACGGGCACTCATCAGCAGGTTGGGCACGAAGGCACGTCCCTCCTCGAAATCGGTACCGATCTCTTCCATGGCCTTCACCATACAATTGTTAATAACCTCCTGAGGGGCACAGTTGGCCTCTATGGCCTTTGTCACCTCTTCCTTAGCCACGTTCAGGTTGCCCTTCAATATGGCCTGATACAATTCCTTAGATTCAAACATTTCTTATTTCTTTTAGTGTTTCCATCATTGCTATCACATTCTCCAGGGGCGTGTTTGCCTGTACGTTATGTATGGCATTGAAGACGAAGCCTCCACCCTGCCCCAGGATATCACACTGGCGACGAACCTGGTCGGCCACCTGCTGCGGCGTACCATAGGCAAACTCCCTCTGCGTGTCCACGCCGCCGCCCCAGAAGGCTATCCTGTCGCCGAAATCCTTTTTCAGTCCGGCCGGCTCCATGCCGGTGGCGTTTATCTGCACGGGATTCAGGATGTCGAACCCGCAGTCTATCACGGCGTCGATCAACGGACGCATAGAACCGCAGGAATGCTTGAACGTCTTCCATTCCGTATGAGAGTGTATCCAGTCGTTGATCTGGCGATAATAGGGCAGATACAAGTCACGGAAAGCCTCCTGGGAACAGAACTGACTGTTCTGCGTACCGAAGTCCGTACCGCACACGAAGATCACATCCACCAGATTGCCTACGGCATCGTACAGTTTTTGCAGATTGACAAGAGCCATCTCCGTCTGACGGTGGAAGATCTCCTTCACGTAATCCACGCGCATCACCGTGGACATATACCACTCTGCCACGTTGCGTATGCCCTTCGGGTCTTTCAGGGACATACCGGGAATGAAGGCTATGTCACCCAGTGCCGTACCTCCGAAGCTGGCCACCACGGCACGCCCTGTGGCGGCAGCCGCCTCCACGGTCCGTTTCCAGTAGGCGATATCCTGGTCGCTCATCAGCCCGAACTCTTCCAGGTTGTCCTCCACGTTCAGTTTCTCGTCATCTACGTCACCAGGTCTGCGATCCAGGGCATCAAAGAAGAAACCGCCCTCCGGCAGCACGGCACACGGATCCACCGTATCGTCTCCCTGAGGGTAAGTGTATATACGGCCGTCCTTTTCCAGCAGCTTCATGTTGCTGGACATCATCACCACCTGTCCCCAGGGCATCTTCACCTCGCGCCATCCGTCCGTCTTCACGCCGAACATATCGCTCTGCCCAAAGGCACCGGCACAGTCCAGTCCCATGGCCTCTGCCAGGTCGTCCTCCACCAGGCCCAGCATCTGGAAGGGTTCATGCACATAGACTGGATGCTTCTCCAATCCGTAATAATCTCTCAGCCCCTCTACGATCCGGCAATGGATACCGGTCACGGAGGTAGAGCCGAAGTCCACGGCTATTCTGTCTGCCTCCTTGTGTTGCAGGACTGTATGCAATCGTTCTTTGCAATTCATACTTATATTGTTTATTTGTTAATTGATTTACCAGACGCGTATTTTCTGTATGGCAGACTTCTCGAATGGTCCCACGAACGTGCTCTCTTCGGGGCGTTCATTTCCCAGGTAGTCCCTGTCTATCAGGATGGGCGTGCCGTCGGCATTCTCGTAGGCATAATTGCTCAGTTTGGCCACACCCAGCCGTTTGCCATCCACTCGCTTTCCCTTAGCCAGTGCCTCTCCCCCGTCGAAGGTCAGGAACACCTGTCCGTCCTTGGTTTCCAGTTCCACCCGGGGCTTCTTGCACACCATATTGTCCTCCTGTGCTATGGGCCACTCCGCTTTCCTGTAGGCCTCCGTTCCGTATGCCTTTCCGTCCTGCTTGTCCACGAACAGGTTGTTGTAGAAACGGTCGTCGCTGCTGTGTATGTTGAATACGCCCTTTATCTCCGTAGAGTGGTTTAGATGGTAGGGCGTGTAGCGCGATTGAGCCACAGGTTCGATACGTCCCCCCATCAGATTGTGAATGAAGGCTCCGCTTTCCGACCAATCCCAGAGAGAACATGCAGAGAGCAAAATATTATTGTCGCATGTATAAGGCCCGTGGTCCACCTCATAGAAAAGATCCATCTCCGCGTTGTCATGCATCAGGTTGCACGAGATGCGCGAGCCCTGGGCCATCCAGTCCATCCATATGCCCTTCTGGCAATGGTGGATGTAGTTGTTGTGGATATAGGCATCTATGGCGGCGTGGAACTTTATGCCGCCGATCTCGGCCCCATTAAACTGGCGCTTCACCCAGATGTCGTGGATATGGTTGCCATAGACCTCGCCGAAGGCACCACCCATGCTGCCGCAGATACCCGTCTGCTCACAATGGTGGATCTCGTTGTTGCGGATGATGTGCGAACCGATGTTGTCGCGGTTCCACCCTTTCCTCAGAGCGTTCAGCGTCACCTCTATGTACTCCGTGGCACCGTCGAAGTGGCGTTGGCTCCACAGGTTATGACCTGTGCTGCATTGCTTGCCCAGCGATATGCCGTTGCAACGGGAGTTGCATATCTCGTTGTCCTCGATTATCCAGCCCTTGCACCAGTGAGCACCCACCATGCCTATCTGCTCGGCCGTGGGAGCGCCCCATTGCGTGGCGGCCTGACTGATATGGAAACCGCGAATCGTCAGGTAGCTGATACCCTCTCGCGTAGGATAGAAACAGGTAGGGCGTGCTGTCACCTCCACCCTTTCCTTCCTGGGGTCTGCCTCTCCGAAACGGGCATAGATGGTCGTGTGCTCGGCATCCACCTGGGCAAACCATACCAGCTGGGAACCCTCCGGGTCGCGCAGGCTGCGGATGGTATCGGGCTTTGTCACCCCCTCCATGCTGGCCACCTCGTACAGCGACACATCGTTCAGATACACCTCTGCCGTATGGTGAACACGCCCATGATCGTTAAACCAGTCACCCTCTATCTTCTGTACGAATGGATTGAAATTCCCGAAGAAGCTGTTGGGCAGACAGGCCGTCCACACGCCGTCCTTTCCCTTCTTCCACTCCTTTACAAGTTCCGAGCCTTTCAGCTCCACCCGTTCGCCCTCGGCGGCACGGTACAGGATGCGACGGGCATCGTCGATACCGCCGTAGAAGGGATTCACCCACTCGCGGTAGGTACCCTCGTGTACCGTCACCGTATCGCCCGGCATCGCCTTTTGGGCAGCGGCATTCATCGTGCGCAGGGGAGCCTCGGCACCGCCTTCGGCAGCATCATTGCCGGTTTTCGTCACATGATATTCGCGTCCCATGGCCACCATTGCCATACACACGAAGAGACTTAAAAAAAGTGTTCTTTTCATTCGTTTTCTTGTTATTTCTGCGTAAAGATAGTTACTTTATTTCTCAATTCAAAATTTCTCGCCTATTTTATTGCCATACAGCCGAGGCTCGCTATTGTAATCTTAATTACAACTGCAAGGCTCGTGCAAGCGAGAGAAGAACAAAACGCGTTTTTGCTCTTCCGAGCGCCGCCGAGGCTCGCGTGGCTTTCTTGAAAGACACCGCAAAGTTACGGCAGGATTTTGCGGAAGTCAAAAAAGGGGTGTTAAAACAGCTGGGGTTAAACCCCACTCGCCTTTCTTATATCTATGATATAAGGAAAATGACAGTACGAACGGAAAAGATAAATACTTCGGTGGAATTA
>JAZLIY010000052.1:0-11284 GCA_045617645.1 Bacteroidaceae bacterium
GCCCCCCAGGACCTGACGGCACAGCGCTATTTCCAGACCATCTTGGACGGGCAGAAGGAGGGCTTCCTGGTACTGGCCCGCACCTTGCAGGCATGCGGCTTGTTCGACACCCTGCAGGCCATCCGCGACGATTATTACGAATACCTCTATCAGACAGGCCAGATACACGACAGCTACAACCTGAGTGGTGAGGGACTGGACTTCTCCAGCTCCTGGACACCCAGCCACCGCAAGTACGGTTTCACCATCTTTGCCGAGACGGACGAGTTCTGGAAGAGTCAGGGCATCGACCCCAGGGACCCCGACCTGCACCAGAACCTCATAAAATGGATTCTGGACAACCATCAGTATGCCCAGGAGGACCAGTTCACCACCGACAGTCGCTACGACCGTCCCGACAACCTGCTGTACCAATGGATCACCTATCACATCCTGCCCATGCGTCTGAGCCAGGACCGCCTGGTCATCCACTACAACGAAGTGGGGTATAACCTGTCCAACCCCGGCGAGCTGTCCGTTCCCGTGTACGAGATCTACACCACCTTTGGCAAGCCTCGTATCCTGAAGGTCTATCAGAGCCGAGAGAGCGAGCATATCTATCTGAACCGCTTTCCCCTCCTGGACAACGGTCGCAAGGGCACGAACCACGAGATCAGTTGCGATGCCGACAAGACCGGCAGCCGTGTCTTCAGTGTGGACGAGGGAGCCGTGCTTTCCGACATGATCAACTGTAACCTCTATCCCATCGACAAGCCCCTGTCATACAACGACGAGGTGCGAGAGAACCTGATGAAGCAGCGTCTGCGCTTCGAGATCCACAGCATGATACCGGACCTGATGACCAACGACATCCGTCAGAACATGAGTGGCGGTGATCGGAACTGCTATGTCTATCTCCCCACCGATGCCGAGTACCGTTATTGCAGCAACGTATGGATAGGTCCCGAATCCCGCCTTATCCAGTGCAACTATCTGGGAGGGAATCCCAGTATGAATGCCGATGAGATAAAGTGTGGTGGCAAGTACGATGTTACTTTCACCCTGCCTCCCGTACCCAAGCGCGGAACCTACGAACTGCGCTATGCCATCCTGAACCGCGACTACCGTGGAGTCTGCCAGATCTACCTGAGCGACAACCTCGAGGAGCGTCGTGTAACGGGTATCCCGGTGGATATGACCAAGGAGCTGTGGAGCCACGATACCGGATGGGAAGCAGATACAGAAGACCCGGAATACAATGCCGAGATCGACAAGAAGATGCGAAGTCTGGGCTATATGAAGGGCTGTCACAACTATGGGGAGAACGGCGATGTCAACCGGTCCATGCGCCTGACTTCCTCCTATTCCTGTATGCGACAGATTGTCATCCGCGACACCTTCGAACCAGACAGACCCTATTACATCACTTTCAAGAACGTGATGGACCGCCCCAAGGAACTCTATACCGACTATTTTGAATGGTGCGCCAAGGAGATTTATGACAACCCTGCTCAACCAGAAGATATATGGTAACGATGCAAAAAATTAAAAAGCTTTTCAGCATAGGACTCATAGGTTTCCTATGCTCCAACTGTGGTGGGAACCCGAGTGAGGAACTGCGCGAAACATTCCGCAATCCACCCCAGGAAGCCCGGCCAAGGGTGTGGTGGCACTGGGAGAACGGCAATGTTACCAAGGATGGTATTCACAAGGATCTGGACTGGATGCACCGCATAGGTATCGGTGGTTTCCACCATTTCGATGCAAGTATGAAAGCCGAGAACATCGTGGATCACCGGCTCATCTATATGCACGACGACTGGCAGGACGCTTTCCGTTATGCCGTCGCCTATGCCGACTCGCTGGGTATGGATATCGGCATTGCCAGTTCGCCCGGATGGAGCTGTACGGGTGGCCCCTGGGTAGAAAAGGCCGATGCCATGAAGAAGCTCGTATGGTCCTCCACCGAGGTCTCTGAGGGCGAGTTTTCAGGTCCCTTGTCCCGTCCGGAAAGCCGGCTGGACTTCTATCGCGACATTGCCGTGGTGGCCGTCAGGGTACCAGACCGCGACGATTCCATCCGTTCTGTCAGGGTACTGAATGCTTCCACTCACAGCACATGGGCCAATACACCGCCCGACGAGAAAGTTTGCGTGGAGGCATCCGATGACGGACAGACCTTCCGTACCGTAGCACGCGTACCATCCAGCATCTGCGGCATGCAGACCGTCAACATCCCCCCCACTAAGGCGCGTGTCATCCGCCTCACGCACCCCGACAAGGAACTGAACTACGTCCTCTATACCTCGTCGCGTGTGGAACATGCCGAGGAGAAGGCCGGTTTCTGCGCCCCCTACGACCTGGCGGCATATCCCACCCGTACGGCACCGGGTGAGACGTTTCCCGGAGCAGAGGAGACCGTCAACCTTACCGACCGGATGGATGCCGACGGAAATCTTTCCTGGACCGTTCCCCAGGGCCGTTGGCGCATTCTCCGTTTCGGATACACCCTTACCGGCAAGCGGAACGGACCGGCCCCCGCTGAGGCTACCGGCCTCGAAGTGGACAAACTGGACACTGCCGCCTTTGCCCGCTATTATCATCACTATCTCGATATGTACGCCCATGCCACCAGTCCTCTCTTCGGGCAGCGTGGAATCCAGTATCTCCTGATGGACAGTTACGAGGCACAGTGGCAGACCTGGACGGAACGTATGGCCCAAGAGTTTGAAAATCGCCGTGGCTATCCCCTGTTGCCCTGGTTGCCTGCTCTCTCTGGCGAGATCCTGGGTAATGCCGAGCAGACCGAGCAGTTTCTCCTGGACTGGCGCACCACCATCAGCGAACTATACTGTCAGAACTATGCCCAGGTGCCCCGTCTGGCCTCCGAATATGGTCTGAAGGGCGTTTATATGGAGTCGCAGGAGAACGGTCGCGTCTATGTCGTGGACGGTATGGATGTCAAGCGTCACGCCTCCGTGCCCATGGCCGCCTGTTGGATGCCCGTACCCGTACATACCAGTCACTCCACCATCCCCATGGCCATAGCCGACATGCGCGAGTCCGCTTCTGTTGCCCATTTCTACGGCCAGCGGCTGGTGGCAGCCGAATCCTTCACCGCCAACGGTTTCCAGCGCACAGCCTATTCCTATACCCCCTCCAACCTGAAAGAGGTGGCGGATACCGAACTGGCATCGGGCGTCAATCAGTTCTACATCCATGAATCCTCCCATCAGCCCGATGATGTCCATCGTCCCGGCCTGGGACTCCTCATCTTCGGACAGTGGTTCACGCGTCACGAGACATGGGCCGAACAGGCTGGTGTCTGGATCGACTATCTCGCCCGCAGTTCCGCTATGCTCATGCAAGGCCGTAACATTGCCGACATTCTGGTCTATTACGGCGAGGACACCAACATCACGGCACGCTACGGCACCCATAACTTCCAGGCCCCCGCTGGTTTCAACTTCGACTTCGTCAACCCTTCCGGGCTCTTCGAACTTACCGTTCGGGACGGTCGCATCGTAGCACCTTCCGGGGCATCCTATGCTGTGCTGTGCATCGACACAGATCGCTGTCCCGTCACTCAGCGAATTACCGACCGCATCGCCGAACTGCAGGTGTCTGGTGCCACCGTCTGTACCCGTCAGGAACTGGAAACCACCGTCGGCACCTTGTCTGCCGACGTCATCACCGACCCCGACATCCGTTTCGTACACCGCCAGTCAGCACAGCACATTTACTGGATCAACAAGCCCTCGCACGACTACCGTACCGTCACCCTCTCCCTGCGGGCCACCGGAGGAACCCCCGAGGTATGGGACCCTGTTACCGGCAATATGACCCCCGCTGCCTATAGACAGGAGGGCGGACGCACCATCGTCACCCTGGACATGGTGCCCGACGATGCCCAGTTCATCGTCCTCACACAAGGAACGGGGTCGGGCCGAGCATACGTTCCGCTGCAGTCTGAACCCCTCCTTGCCCTGGATCGCGGCTGGCAGATAACCTGGGCCGACTCCATTACCCAACCATCCGATACACTTCGCAGTTTCACAGAGTACGACAACCCCGCCATACGTTATTTTTCGGGTACTGCCACTTACCGGAAAACCTTCCAGCTGGACAAGCAGCCAGGCACCGTGCATCTCGACCTGGGACGGGTAGCCGATCTGGCACAGGTTACCGTCAACGGCACCGACTGCGGAATCCTGTGGAAAGAGCCCTACCGAATGGACATTACCGCAGCCTTGCTGCCAGGCGAAAACGAGATTATTGTCCGCGTCACGAATCCCTGGATGAACCGACTGATAGGGGACGAGCAGCCCGACTGCCCCTGTCGCACTACCTTTGCCAGTACTAACTTCTTCGATGCCGACTCGCCCTTGGCCCCCGCCGGTCTTCTTGGACCCGTACAGCTCATACGCATCAAATAAGACAATTTTCAAATAAGATTACCGCGAAATGGAAGATTACGAGGAAGAATATACGGACTATGGAACAGAGACTGGTCGATGTATCTACTGCGGTAGCGAAGATGTTACGGAGTACGACGACGGCATCTGTGAATGTATGGAATGTGGTGCTATCTGGACGGACTAACATTATAACAAGCAAAAGAGGGGAGCCATATCTCCTATGGCGACGGAGGGTATAAACAAAGAAAGCAAAGACCTCTTTAGTTTGGTACAAAATGGGCACAACTTCTTAATTTGCAATGTATTGTGATATATTATGATATAATGTTATAACAGATTGATTTAAAGGTAGTTTAGCTTTGTTTGTGCCTAATAGTATATAGTTGCCTTATTTTTTCTTGCTGGTCTTGAGGATTACAGGTCCCATGAGACCGAAATCCTTGTAAGGTTCATCCTTGCCAGGACCAGAGATAACCCAAGTCTTGCGGGCTTCCTCTGGCAACGATGCATCGTACACCAGACGGTTGTACCAGGAACTTGTCACATCTATCTCTATTTGGTTCTCACCCCTGCGAAGGGCCTCGGTAACATTGCACTCGTACGGCTCCGACCAGACGGTTTCCTGTTCCTTGCCGTTCACGCGCACCACGGCTATCTGGTCCACTTTTCCGAGCTGCAGCACATAGCGGGCCTTGCCCTCCTTCTTGTCGAGGGAGAGAGTTGTACGATAGGTGGCTGTTCCGCTGAAGGATTTTCCTTCTTCCGTAGTGGCAAGTTCCTTCCAGGGGAGAAGGCGAGTCGTGGTGATGGGCGCATCGATGCCCCAGCCCTCGGGAAAGGTGAGCGTCCACTCGTTGCCGCTGATGTCCTGACGCTCGGCCTCAGCCCAGGCCTTCGCCTTTGACTTCCTGCCGTCGTGTCGGAACACCACAAACAGACATTCTCCTTCAGCCAGATTCAGGTCCAGGGTGGTGAACCCGTCCTTCTGTACAGCGTGAACTTCCTCGATGCAGCCATTGGATGGGTTCCAGATTTCCACGCGGCCCTCGTTGTGGAAGGTCACCTTGTTCTGTACCGTCTTCTGTGCAGGAGGACATACGAAATACCAGTCGGCATCCTCCGTACGGCGGTGTAGCCAGTATTTTCCGAGACCTTTCACGTCGGGTGTCATATTCAGAGTCTGAAGGGCTTCCTCCATGTTCATCCCGGCAAGAACCTTACCTGTCCCCAGCTCGTGCACACCCTTGGAGGAATCGCCCCAAAGGGCAGATACGGCAGCATCGTAGCGTGCCTGCTCGTTATTGTCGGAGGATAGGGTGGAGATGCCGGTGGGCGCATCGGCCAGGAGGATACCACCCTCGTTCACAAGTTCCTGCAGTTTCTCCACCGTTTCGGGACGCATACGCCCCCTTACGGGAATCCAGAAGATGGGATAGCTGATACCGTCGGGCGTTGTCCATGCCCCGTTCTGAATGCTGAGCCGTGTGAGGAGTGCATCGGGATTGCAGTACTCGAAATGGAATCCCTCGGGGAAATCCACCAGCTGGCGGGGCTTCTGCTGGGGCTCGTCACCCACATACCAGAGGGCGGTGTTCACGGGCACGCCACGTTCCAGGAGGTAGGTACAGCGTGCCAGATGGGAGGTGAAGGCCGGCATGTGCTCCCACCAGGTCTCCCCTCTCAGGAAGGGACTCCCTATGCCGCCTCCGAAGCTCGTTCCTGGGAAATATTCGGTAGCACCGGGATTGTGGGTATAAGTATGGAATACAAAATGAGTCATGCCGTCCACAAGGTTCTGGTTGGCAATGTCCTTCAGCATCTGCCAGTGTTCATCCCAGGTCAGTTCGAAACTGGTAAAGCTCTCCGCCGACACACGGGGCTTTCCGTACATGTGGGCCGCAGAGGCTGTGGGACGGATGGGCTTGAACTCCCTGTTATAAAGGACATGATCGTATGGTTGCCAGAACTCGCACATGGGAACATCGGCATGTTTGTAGTATTCCAGAGGATCGGCAGGGATAATGTCGCCCGCAGCTGTCTCATAGGTACAGGTAATGCCTGCCTCATGGGCGTTCTTGGCCATCTCTCCATAGAAGCTGTTCACGTAGAGGTCGTTCAGCGTCACGCGCCAGTCGCATAGGAAACGTGCCGTCGTCTCGTTGTCGTCCAGCACATAGCCGAAGAGGGCCGGTATCCACGTGCGCAGTTCGTAACCCGTCATGCGATGGAACTCCTCCGGCATCTTCTCCGTCCAGGTCTGTGTCTCACATTCCCAACTGTCCATGAGCATGTTGCAGACCAGTCCCTTCAGACAACCGGAAGCATACTTGCCTATGTAGTTCTGGAAGTGGAGGTCGGCACCGCTGGGATCCAGTTTGTTGCACTCCCATCCCGTAGCTTCCTTGGGGGCTGGAGCATTGCAGCGCTGGGTGTTCTCATGTCCAATTCTCAGCAACGTCCAGTTCCCTTCGGGTGCATCCCAGGAAAGATTGCCCTCAGCATCCAGCTTGTCTGTCAGGTCGAGGATGGCATCGTGTTTCACGTAGGCCTCGGGGTTCTGACAGATCTCGTTCTCGGTATGGAGTGCCGTACGTGCAGTCCATCCAGCCTCTGCTTCCCAGTTGGGCTGTCTGGCTGCTGCCAGAAGATTGATGAAGCCCAAGTTCATAGGGTGCTGGTTGTAGATATAGATCTTGTAGTGGCTGCATCCCGGAACCTCCGTCAGGGGATAGGACATGGAAGGCCTGTCCTGCCAGCTGGCATTTGGACAATCGGCAGAAAGCACCTCGTGAGTTTCGCCCTTCGCGTCGATAGCCTCTACGCGGAAATGTACGTCTGGGTTGCAGCAGAAGCGATGGGAGAAACCATCGATGCAGCTGGTCTGCATGGTGCGTGCCACCGCAGCCTTCGGAAGCTTGACATCTATGACCTGCGGCTGATCGGGGGTGGCGGCTTCAAATTGGAATTTTCCCGTCCACAGGGGGGCTTCCCCTTCGCCTATGGGAGTGGGGAACGCCAGGACCATCAGGTCGCGGTAGTCCTGGTTGTCGGGAGCAGGGTTGCTCGGTCTGGCAAGCGTCACCTCCACCTTCTTTCCTCCCTCTACCTGTGTGGTACTGCAGACCAAACGGCGCATAGTATGGTCAAAGTCTATCCACGGGCCGCCGCTCATGGACCAGCCCGGACAGTTCTGCATGGTGAAGCGCAATTTCAGCCGCTGGGCTTCCGAGGCCGTGTATGTCACAAGGTCCTCCCATTTTTCGCTTAGGCAGTACACGGGTTCCTTCACCCCTTTCCAGCCATCGGCAAATCCTCCTCCGTGGAAGAACTGGACACCAGCCAGACCGGACTGTGCAATAGCTTCCAGGTCGGCTGTGATGCCATCCTTGTCCACGTTGCCGTTCACATAATGGAACCACGTTTCCGGGCGATACTGCTTGGATGGATTCTGGAACATGCGAACATCCTGCTTCCCAAAGGGCTTGCGGAGTTCTGTCATTTCAGGGACGGCGTTGGGAACCTGTTCGTCGAGATAGCTTGTCTGCAACTGGCAACTTGCCAGGGTAAAAACAAGGAGATGTTTTATGGTCATCTTTATATAGTTGTTAGTATTTGTTCTGCTGTTTACCAGATATCTTCCGGGGTATTCGGATTGTCATAGACCGCTTTCGGACACAGCTCGAAGAAATCCATGAAGAGTTGGCTAGACAGTTCCAGACAGCTCTTGAAGCGCATATAGTAGGTTTTGTCCGGCTCCATGTATTGTCGCACCATGATGCGTCGTGTCAGAAAGCTCTTCTCACGTGCCATAGTTGCAGAACCAGGTAACCCGGAATGGAAAATATTGGGTGCTTTCATGAAGCCGTTGTTGCGTAGTTTCTTGTCCACCTCCGCATTGTAGTCGTCGTCTTCCGTATCCACCTCCCATCCCATGTGGCTAGGTAAACCTGTATGGACAAAAGTCTCACCGCCCATACGCAAGTCCAATGGGATGCCAACAGCCGTTAGATTGTTCGGATCTGTACCGAAATAGACCAGGAACATGCCAAGTTCTTTTGCCGTATTGGAACATTCGAACCGTATCTCGTAGGTGTCCTGTCTGGGAACAGGCATCAGTCGGCACGTCACGTCCTGTACGCCCCAGATGTTCACCACATCGCCGTCGTAGTTGCCCCAACCATACAGGTACGCAGGGGCATAGCCGTGGATGGTTGTCTCGCTGAGTGACATATCATCGAAATACCGGTAGATCACGTCAGGGGCGGCTCGCATAGTGGTATTTAAGGGACTCATGCGATAGTCGTTGTTCGTCAGTTCAGGGGTCAAGGCCGCAACATCATATCGTATGCGTTCACGCCCCAGGTTGTCGCTGGTTTCCTCGTCGTACAGCAGGATTTTCTCTATGGGATAGACCAGCGCGTTGCGCAGGTTGTTATCCCCCTCCAGGTTCGTAGTTCCCACACGGATGCCTTCGCGTCCCGGCGGACAGCTCACCTCGTGGTAGGTGCCGTGCCGTCCGTTGTCCAGAACCGGACATCGGTTCAGGAAGATGCCGTTGCTCTCCTTGCTCTCGTAGATCTTCATCAAACGGCGCTTGCCCATGGTGGTATAGTATTCCCAGAAAGCGCACCCCAGCTCCTTGGTCGTAATGTCGTACCCGTATTCGTTGTAGTGCATCACCAGCTTGTCCGTCTGGAGCCTGCGGTTCAGCAGGTGGTACGTTACGAACTGATTCAGCAGATTATCCTCCGACTTGTAGTCCTTGTCGCGCTTGGCCTCGGGATAGGCATTGCATTTTGTCAGGTAGTCCATCACATCGTCTACCGTTATCTCCAGTGCCGGTTTGCCCAGTGCCTTACTCCACACCTCGTCCGGCTCGGCAAAGAACGTGAAACCATAGTAGCGATGGGCAGGGACATTTTTATCCAAATTGCCATCCCAATCCGACACTAATCCCGATTCATAAAGGCGCCTGTAGGCCTCATCCTCCGTAGCGTCCAGGGAATCCTGCAACCCTACAGCCTGTACCAACAGCGAGGACACATAGAATCCCTCACGCTTTTCCCTGGTGTTTTCGCCCAGCCATCTTCCCAATGTCTGATTGCTGGGAACCACCACGTCGTTCATGGCGTGAAGCGAGCCGTTGGACAAGGGGATGTCGCAGTTTCTGTCATCCATCAGGCAGTTGTTTATCAGTATCCTGTCCCCGATGCGGTGTACCACCAGCTTCCTGTCGTACATGTTGGGATAGGGAATCTCGGCATCCTGTGTCGTCGGGAAATCCCATGTGTAGTAACATTCGTGGTCATCGCCGCTGTCTATGATGCTATTCTTTACGATAGCCTGTCGAATGGAGTCCAGCGTGAATTCATCGGGGAAGCCGTCCCAGCTGGGGTCATTCAGGATCCCTTTCCTGTAGAGCGAGTCCAGATACAGCTGTATGGCATCATTCGTAGGGGCGAATACCGTAAAGTGCCCACGGGCCAGCAGCAACTGTCGTGGTGTCGTTTTCGACAGATTGCTCAGGCTAATCTCCCCCAACAGCCGATAGAACTCGCTGTACTGCTCATGTTTCTGCAGGTAATCCCCGATGGTCTGATCTGTGAAAACATATCGTGCTGACTCGTCAATGTCTTCCGTACAACCCACGATGGCAAGCGTAAAAACTGCAACAATCGTTAAAAAAAATGCTCTTGTTTTCATTGTTTTAGAAATTTTTCGGGATAAAGTTAGTGAATATAATTCATAAAGCAAAACAGCAAGGCGTAATTTTTTAGAAAATCCCCACCGAGTTTTAACTCGGCAGGGAAATCACACAATAATAGAATCAAAATTCACGCACTACAGCATAGCCATACAAGAGGTTTTTCCACCTTTGCACTTAACGTATGTTACTTCGGTGCGATGTAATCTCCCCTCGTACCATCCGAGTGCTGCTGCTCTCAGCTTTGCCAGAAATACTCAATTTCTGACACAGCTGATTCCAAGGGCGGTAGCAATCGCTGAAAGGATTGCCAGAAGCGTCTGAACGACCTACTTCCAAAACTCTTTCTTTTCCACAATAATGTTGATTTTGATTGATTCGATGATTAGGGCGTCTGGAGGACGCTACAGCCTCGAAGAGGCGGTCAGTAGCCGGGTACATCGAGCGTAGCGAAGATGTGCTCGGATGTGAACCCCAGCCCTCGATTCTCGTCTGAACTGACGGAGCAGCGAGAGAAGAGCCATGCTCGCATGAGCTTTTCCGAGTCGTGACGGAAGAAGACGATAGTCAAGGACGATACCTCGGATGTGTGCAAGGTAGCGACTTCCAGTCGCGTTCTCTTTGGGAGGCCCTCCGTCCGAGGGTGCCACTCCGTTCGGCACCCCCGGTTAAAGAGATGGCGTCTTCCAGACGCTTGCCTGTTATCGCCTCATCGCCTCATCATCGTTCAATTATGCATTCTTTCAGTCGCTGCGCTTTGTGAAAGCGCCACCCTAACGGGATGTCGAGCGATGCATTGTGCATTGAATTGCACTGCAAGGCTGGTGCAAGCGAGGGAAGAACAAAACGCGTTTTTGCTCTTCCGAGCGCAGCCGAGGCTCGCAGTTGTAATCTTGATTACGGCTGCAAAGTTACGGCGGGATTTTGCGGAAGTCAAAAAAGGGGTGTTAAAACAGCTGGGGTTAAACCCCACTCGCCTTTCTTATATCTATGATATAAGGAAAATGACAGACCGAACGGAAAAGATGGATACTTCGGTCCCATTACACGCGCGGCGCGATGGAATTATCCCGACTCTTCGATGGCAGATTGCAAATAGTTCGGACAGATGCAACGCACAGCGCGATATAAATACACACACAGCGCGATATTCGATATTACCAAGCCGGACTTTGAAATCTTT
>JAZLIY010000053.1:0-64622 GCA_045617645.1 Bacteroidaceae bacterium
ACTTCTCTGTTAATCAGAGAAATACACTACAGAAACGATCTCGTTTTTCATCAATACGAACATTTCCGAGGTTATTACTGCTTATCAATGAGTTAGTCCTTAAAAATGGTCTCGTGTAAAATGTTTATTTTGAACACCCTAGGCGTATAGGTCAATTTATATAAAAGAACAAAATAAAAAATAAGGTACGCATACTCACTCATACTCATACGTAGGGGGAGGCAACCACAAAACAAACAACAAACATTTCAAACAAATTACACAAACCTGTCGGACTGTGCGTAGTATCCTATCGCGCTATGCGTGCAATTACATCGCGCAGCGTGTGGGCTGCCATCGAAGTGTTGGCGGAATTATATCGCGCTGCGCGTGGGCCGCCATCGAAGTGTTGGCGCATTTCTATCGAAGTGTTGGTGGAATTATATCGCGCAGCGCGTGTGCTGCCATCGCAGTGTGAATGAATTTCTGGCGAAGTATCGTTTTCCTTATATCATAGATATAACAACTGCGCCTGTGATTGTATCACAGCTGTTTTAACACCCCAAATTTGGCAAAAGAACGATTCCGTCGTACCTTTGCAGACGAATTCGAATTCTGGCCGCGAGCCTCGGCTACATGACAACAAAAACAAAAAGAGAAATTTTGAAATGAGAAAAAAAACAACTATCTTTACACCCGAAAAATAAAACAAGTGCAATGAAGACATTAAGACACATCTTATTTGCCATTCCCGTCCTGGTGCTTTTCCTTTCGTGTGACGGAGAAACAAAAACGGCTGAAGCGCTTGCCGAGCGCATCATGGGGAAGGAGAAATCCAGCGCCATACACTTCGAGACGCTGAAGAACGAGACCAAGGATGTCTATGAACTGGAGACGGTAAAGGGGCGTGTCGTCATCCGAGGTAACAACGCCAATTCGATGGCGATGGGACTTAACCGATACCTGCAGGAATACTGCCAGACTCAGGTAAGCTGGTACAACTACAACCCTGTGGAACTGCCCGAAACCCTGCCGTCGGTTCCCGAGAAAGTGAGGGTGGAATCACAGCTCCCCTATCGGTTCTTCCTGAATTACTGCACCTACGGATACACCATGCCGTACTGGAATTGGGAACAATGGGAGCGCTTCATCGACTGGATGGCCCTGAACGGGGTAAACATGCCTTTGGCCACCACGGGTATGGAGGCGGTGTGGCAGAAGGTATGGAAGCGGTTCGGAATGACAGACGAGCAGATACGTTCCTACTTTACGGGACCAGCCCATCTGCCTTGGCATCACATGAACAACATCGACCATTGGCAGGGACCTCTGCCCCAGGAATGGATTGACGGCCACGCAGAGCTGCAGAAAAAGATTCTCGCCCGTGAACGTGAGCTTGGCATGCATCCCGTGCTCCCTGGCTTCTCAGGCCATGTGCCCAAGGAATTGCCAGAGGCGATGAAAACGGAACTCAAGGTGACGCCCATTTCCAAATGGTGCTGGTTCGGGGATTCCTGTAACTGCACTTTCCTCAGCCCGTCGGATCCACATTTCGCGGAAATACAGAAGGCCTTCATCGAAGAGCAGACGGCCATGTACGGCACCGACCACCTGTACAGCGTGGATGCCTTCAACGAAGTGGACATCCCTTCACCCGATGCGGCTTCCATGGCTGCCATATCCTGGGATATATACGGTTCGCTGGAAGCTGCCGACCCAGAAGCAAAATGGATCCAGATGGCGTGGATGTTCCTGTCTACCATCTGGACACCGGAAACCATCGAGGCTTACCTTTCCGCCGTTCCCAAAGGACGTCTGATCATGCTGGACTACTGCTGCGACGCCAGGTCTTTATGGCAGCGGCTGAATAGTTTTTACGGGCAGGACTATATCTGGTGCTATCTGGGCAATTTCGGGGGAGCCACGGTCATCGAAGGCAACATCCATACCAACTCGAAGAATCTGGACGAGGTCTTTGCCAACGGGGGACCGTCCTTCAAGGGCGTGGGGTCCACGCTGGAGGGCTTCGGCGTAAACGAACCGCTCTACGAGCACGTCCTGTCACGCGCATGGAATACAGGCAAGGACGTGGAAAGCTATATCGACAATATTGCCGACCGGCATCTGGGCAAGGTTGACGAGCAATACCGCGCCTTCTGGCACTATATGGACGAGCATGTGAGACTGCAACATGAATACATCGACCATGCATCCATCTTCACCTCTCGCCCCAGATTCGGTTTCCATACTGCTTGGAAGAATTCAGATGCCACGGGATATGACCCGGAGGAACTGGTACGGGCAGAGAAGATGCTGGATGCCGTAAGCGGAACGAGCAACGCCCTGGCATTCGACCGGGCCAATGTCCGCCGCCAGGTAATCAACAACAGCGCCATACCGGCACTCCAGCACTTCGAGGAGGCCTATCAGGCTGGCGACCACGACGCGATGGTGGAAACGAGCAACGCCTTCCTCGCCCTGATGGACTCGCTCACTACGGTTCTGAAGTCTCGCCCCGAATTTTCCATGGACCGCTGGGTCGGAGATGCACGCAGCTGGGGCGTAACAGACGAGCAGAAGGACTATTACGAGATGAATGCCCGCACTCTGATAACCGTATGGGGAGATACGCCTTGTCTGCTGGAGTATGCAGCAAGGGATTTCGACGGACTCGTGGAGGGGTATTACAAGCCCCGCTGGCAGATGTTCTTCGAAGAGGTTATCAAGGCTGCCGACGAAAAGCGACCGATAGCGGACCTCTCCGGTCGCTATTGGGATTTTGAATGTTCATACGCAAAGATTCCGCAACGATGAAACACTTCCGTTTTCTAACAGCGATCATCGGCATGGGGATGTTCTCTGCCTGTATGTCCCTGTCTGCCGCCAATACGCTGTTCCGTAACAGCAAGTCGAAATATAGCATCGTTCTTTCCACCACGGCTTCCACGTCCGAACAGACGGCTGCCGAGGAACTGCAGAAATACATCCGGGAGATAAGCGGGGCCGAGCTACCCATCGTGAACGACCTGAAGACCAAGGGAGCTAGGATCTTCGTAGGATACAACTCCCGCGTGGGTGAAATCCTGGGACAAAAAGAGATTGACAGACTGGACGAGACCTTTACCTACGAGAATCGCGGCAAGGACCTCTTTATCTACGGTGGAAGTCAGCGCGGTACTCTCTACGGTGTTTACACCTTCCTGGAGAAAGAACTCGGGTGCCGCTGGTACACTCCGACCTGCACCAAGGTTCCTAAACTGGAGAAATGGAGTTTCGACAAGCTGTGCCACAGCGAATCGCCAGCCATACAGTTCCGTTATTCCAACTATTTCGAGATTTCCGAGGCATACGAATGGAGTGCCCACAATAAGCAGAACTGCCAGTGGGTGGCAAGGGAGAACAAGTTCGGCAACATAGAGGGGTACTGGAGTTGCCATACCATGGGTATTTTCGTATCCGAGAAAGAGTTCTTTGCCACACACCCCGAATATTTCGCGCTAAGGGACGGCAAACGCAAGGGAAACGGACAGATATGCCTGACCAATCCCGATGTGATGAAGATCTGCCGGGAACGACTCCTTGAGGTCATGGACAGGGAACCCTTGTACCGCATCTACAGCCTGTCCCAGAACGACAACTGTGACTTCTGCGAGTGCGACAAGTGCAGGAAGATGGAAGAGAAATACGGCGGTCACTCCGGACTGATCGTGTGGTTCGTAAACCAGGTGGCCGACGAGGTAAAGAAGGTGCACCCCGATAAGTTCGTGGGTACGTTTGCCTACCTGTACGGACGAAAACCGCCAGTAGGTATCGTTCCGCGCGACAACGTGGTCATTCGCCTGTGCAACTTCTCGTGCTGCTGGGCACACCCCATGGATGCCGGATGCTGGAATACTTCGTTCATGGAGGATCTGGTAGGATGGAAGAAGATTGCCAAGAACCTGTTCATCTGGGACTACATCGTGGACTTTGTCCAATATCTGGCTCCCTACCCCAACTTCCAGGTCCTCGGCCCGAACATCAAGGTCTTCCGCGACAACAACGCCATAGGTGTCTTTGAGGAGGGACAGTACCAGTCGGGGGCTTCGGAGTTCCAGGAGATGAAGTCCTGGGTGGTGGCCAAACTGCTATGGGATCCCGAGCAGGACGTAAACGTATTGGTGAAGGATTTCATCGAGGGATTTTACGGCAAAGCGGCACCCAGGATACAGGAATACTACGACCTGTGCCAGTCGCTGGTAAAGCCCGACCTGCACTTCGGCCTCGGTGCCAGAGAAGACGATCCCATCTATTCGGATAAGTTCGTACAGCAAGGCGAGGATTTGCTGCGCGAGGCCATGAACCTGGCTGAGAACGACGAGATAAAGGAACGTACCGGAGAGGTGCTGATGCAGATTCTCTACCTGAAGGCCATGCGTAACAAGCAACAGTCGTTCCTGGATGGCACATGGGACGAACTGGTGCAGATGATGCGCCACTACAAGACACGCGCCAATGAATGGGTGTCGCTGGAAACATTCATTGAAAAAATAGAAAAAGAACGAGAAAAATAAATCAAAATTAAAGAAAGAAGATATGAGAAAGATGATCTGTATTGCCCTAGCCATGCTATTGGCGGGGAGCACGCTGCCCTTACAGGCTCGCAAGCAGTGGACGGAGAAACAGGCCTGGGCCTGGGAAAAGAAAGTGGGAGTAATAAAGGGATTCAACCAACCCGAACCGACACCGGGACAAACCCTGGAGGATATCTATGCCAAGGCCAAGGAGACGGGGCTGAACAGCGTGAGGATGTGGATTGGAGGAAGGACGGCCGATGACCAGATAAAACTGCTGCGCAAACAAATAGAGATTGCCAAAAAGTACGACATGATGCTCTCGCCCGTCTTGTGCCTTCCCGCTACACAGGAGTTCATAAAATCCAAGGGGACGGACGAGGCTTCGCTTCAGATAATGAAGGAACACACACAGAAGATGATCGGGGCCTTTGCCAACGAGGAATGCGTAATCTCGTGGGACCTGTGGAACGAACCCGGATGCGCCAACTTCGGACTGGCCCCCGACGAACAGTTCATCTATTCGCTCGATGCCATAGCCAAAATTGCAGAATGGGCATACGAGATGAATCCGAAACAGGCCATAACGTCTTCTATCTACTGGCGTAACGACCTGGTGTACGGGGAAACTCCATTGGCAAAACGGGCACGCGAAGTGGAAGCCATGATGGATGTCCACAATTTCCACAACTACTCGTGCGCCATCAACAGCGACGACCAGGGTAAGGATGTGGAGAAGGAGATTGCCTTTCTGAGGGAAATTGGCAATAGACCGATAATCTGTACCGAATGTCTGACACGCGACAACAATTCGAGCCTGAGCCGTACCTTCGCCGCCTTTGCCAAGAACAACGTACATTTCTACATTTGGGGACTTTACCTTTGCGATGCCAACTGGACAATACGTTGGGGACGCTCCGCCTACGATCCCTACGACCCTGGGTTCCACAACCTGTTCAGACCGGACGGGGAACCCATCGACGCTCGCGATATGGATTTGATACGCAATTATACGTTCACCAATGGCGTGAGCACCGACATAGGAGCGGAATATACAGACAAATGGGATAGTCAAAGGGCATGGAGATGGATGTCAACAGGTCCCGTAAAGGGTAAGGTGGCAGACAACGTGAAGGAGGCTCTGAAATGGCTTGACAGCCATGAATCAAACGGGTTCAACAGCCTGAACGTAAAACTGGACTACAAGGACTATACGGCAGACCAGAACGAATTCTACGCTATGTTCGAAGCCGCACTGTCCGTGGCAGACAAGAAAGGCATCACCGCCCTGACAACGTTGCTCAGCGACGACGACCTACAGGCTTCCGACGAAGAGCTGGCCAAATACGAGGCACAGGTCCTGCGTCGCTACAAGTCCGATGCCAGGATACAGGCATGGGATCTCTATTACCACCCAGGAGAAAAATGCACGGACAAGGCTCGATTGGAGAAACTGACGCATCTGTTGTTCCGCTATGCACGTTTCGAATTCCCCAACCAACCGGTCATGTCAACCCCGATGGTCAAGGTCAAGCCTTTCGAAAAGAACTTCAACTATCACGATGCATTCTTACACGGACGACGCAATGGATGGAATATGATGACATACGATGGGGGAGCTACGGCTGAACTGTGTGCCCTCATCTGGAAACTGAGCGACGTGATAGCCTTCTCGTCCAACCAAAGTGCGGGACAAACGGGATGGATAAAAGCGGTTGCCTACAGATACAGCCGGCCCATCTTCTGCACACAATGGGAACCAATCGATGCGAGCAATGCCACCGAGACATTGGACAACTTTGCCCGCAGTCACGTATTCTGGTATCAAAAAGGCAACACACAACTGCCCGGCCTCTCTGATTTCAAGTTCCGTCTGGTAGGTACGCCAAGATAAAACCAAGAATCCATTTTAGTGTACGATGCATAAATTCTATATCTTATTAAATAGCGGCAATTTCCTTGTGCACGTCTTGATTTCGTAGCTTTGTTGATTGAATTGAAAATCCAGGGAAAAGAGTTCGAAGCACAACCGTTGCAACTAACAATAAACAAACAAAAAACATCAGAATATGGATAGAAGGCAATTCCTGAAAAATTCCATCCTCAGTGCCGGAGCCGTCACCGTTGGGGCAACCCAGACAGCCGAGGCAAAAAGTGTAAAGGTCAAGACTGGTCTGGAGGTAAAGGACTATGTGACAGAACCAAAGAAACAAATTCCAGTCGTTGACAGCGCAGACGTAGTGATTGTAGGCGGCGGTCCTGCCGGGTTTGCCGCCTCCGTAGCAGCAGCTCGCCAGGGCACTTCCGTACTTGTACTGGAACGCCAATATTTCCTCGGAGGCCTTTTTACGGGATGTGGCGTGACGCCTATTATCGACATGTACAGTCCCAAAAAAGACGGCAAGGAACAAGCCATAAAAGGTATCTGCGAAGAACTATGCAACCGGTTGGAGGAAAAGCACATGATAAGTTGGGACCGGATAATTCCAAAGGCAGACCCCGAAGCAGCAAAATTCATGATGGAAGATATGATTGATCAGGCCGGTGTCCGGTTGCTCTATGGAGTTCAGGCTGCAGAAGTGGTCTTGTCGGGCAATCGTATTACTGCTGTCATCCTGGAAGGGAAAAGCGGGCGAGTTGCCGTCAGGACCAATTTCGTCATAGATTGTTCCGGAGACGGCGATGTCATGCAATTCTGCGGTGAAGACTTCAACACATACAAGGACGACATCGGTGCCATGTGGCGCATAGGCAATGCCGAAAACAGCAATGCGGGATCAGCAACGGCCGTCAAGGGCGTCAAGACACGTTGGGCGCTGGGAGAAAAAGCTCAGGACGGACTGGACATGTACAACCTGACTCGCATTCAGTTGAAGTTACGACGAATGATGTGGGAAGAGTCAGAAAACCTCCGTAAGGAGGAAGGCTGTCAGGACTTGTTTCTGTTGGATACGCCCTCGGTGGTCGGTGTCCGCATCACACGTGTCCTCAACAGCGTATGCAACGTAACCGTCGAAGGTGCCATCAACGGAAAGAATTACGATGATGTCATCGGTTTTACCGGTTCAGACAGCAACATCGACTTCAACGGAAAGGTACATAAGTCCATTGAACGCAAGATATGGCAAGTACCCTACTCTGCCCTGACACCCAAGCATACTGAGAACCTGCTTGTCGCCGGTCGTTGCTTCGGTTTCGAGCGTGGACTCACCTTCGATTCCAGGGAAGTGGGTACATGCTTTATGACAGGACAAGCAGCCGGAACTGCAGCCGGAATAGCCGTACAGTCCCGTTGTTCTTGTCGTGATCTCGACATCCACAAGCTCCAAAGTGCCCTACGTGCACAAAATGTCAAACTGGACTGGTAAATTTCATTCATAATGCACTATTAGTATCCGTTGACCATTGACTTCAATCAGTCTTAAAAAATAAAACATGAATAAAAAGCATTGGCTTTCCATATTTCTTTCTTGCCTTTTTCTCCCCGGTATAGCACAAAGCAACTTTTTCGTAGCCACCAATGGCAATGATGCCGACGATGGCAGCAAGCAACATCCGTTCAAGACCATCCAGCGCGCACAGCAACAGGCCAGAAAGGAAACAGGAGAGGTAAGCATCTATCTCAGAAACGGAGTCTATCTGTTGTCCCAACCCCTTTGCTTCACGGCCGATGACGGTGGATCGAACAAAATGCTCAGACTGTGCTCCTACCCGGACGAACATGCGGTAATAACAAGTGCTATGCCCCTGAGTCTGAAATGGAAGAACTACAAAGACGGAATTATGAGAGCACGTATTGCCCCTGGCATCGTCATGGATATGTTGCTGGTCAACGGGGAAATCAGGCACATGGCTCGGTTCCCAAATTACGATTCAACCGCTATCCGTTTCAATGGTACATCAGCCGATGCCACCTCCCCCCAACGCGTCAAGGGATGGAAGAAGCCCAACGGAGCCTATCTCCATGCCATGCATGCCTGTGACTGGGGAGATTTTCATTACCGGATCCAGGGAATCGATGAAAGGGGGGAATTACAGCTCGACGGCGGTTGGCAGAACAACCGTCAATCTGGCCTTCATGCCGAGAACCGAATGGTGGAGAATGTCTTCGAGGAATTGGATGCACCTGGCGAGTGGTATTTCGATGCAGAGGAATCCTGGCTCTATTATTATCCCATGCAGGGGGAAGACATCCATAAGGCGACCTTTGCTTCACCACAACTCAAATCGCTGATAGAATTTCGGGGGAACCAGCAGAAGCCAGTCACACATATCAGTATAGAACGTATAGGATTTACGGGAACGGTTAGAACCTTTATGGAACCCTACGAGCCATTGCTACGCTCGGACTGGTGCATTTACCGTGGAAGCGCCGTTTTCCTGGAGGGAACCGAACATTGCCGTATCACGGATTGCGACCTTTATAATCTGGGAGGGAACGCTGTCTTCTTGTCCGATTACAATCGTCATAGCGGTGTATTCAATTCCCATCTATGGAATATCGGAGCCAGTGCAGTCTGTCTGGTGGGAGACCCCGATGCGGTACGTTCACCTAGTTTCGAGTATGGCAAGTTCGTTTCTACATCGGCTCTGGACAGGGAATCAGGTCCCAAGACCGACAACTATCCGGCCGAATGTACTATCTATGGTAACCTGATTCACGACATCGGGTTATATGAGAAACAGATATCCGGCGTGGAACTGTCCATGTGCAGTTGTATCCAAGTCAGCCATAACAGCATCTACGACACGCCTCGTGCCGGAATAAACATCGGCGACGGTACGTGGGGCGGTCATGTCATCGAGTTCAACGATGTCTTCGATACCGTAAAAGAGACAGGAGACCATGGTTCGTTCAACTCCTGGGGGCGCGACCGATACTGGCATCCCGACCGTGGTGTAATGGATTCTCTAGTAGCAAGCGAACCGGAACTTATCCTCCTGGATGCCGTCAAACCCGTGGTTCTACGCAACAACCGTTTCCGTTGCGACAGAGGTTGGGACATAGACCTGGATGATGGTTCGTCTAATTTTCAGATTTATGACAACCTATGTCTGAACGGAGGTATCAAACTAAGGGAGGGCTTCTACCGAGTCGTAGAGAACAATATAATGATAAACAATGCATTCCATCCGCATGTATGGTTCCAGAACAGCGGAGATGTATTTGTACGCAACCTGGTGATGACCGCCTATCGCCCGATTGGCATAAACTCCTGGGGAAAAGAAGTTGACTACAACATCTTTATAGACAATGCATCTATGAAAGCATCACAGGCACAGGGTACCGACAAGCATTCCATTGTTCACTCCCCACATTTCGTGAACCCCTCTCAGGGGGACTATCGTATCGCCCCGAATCAGCATGACATATTCCGACTGGGATTCAAGAACTTCGACATGTCGAGTTTCGGCGTAACCTCCCCCCGGTTGAAATTCCAGGCACGAAAACCGCAATTCCCTAATCCCGTTGAAATAGAGGACGGAAATGAGCAGTCGAGCATCACCTGGAAGGGATTACAAGTGAAGAACCTGGATACGCTGGGCGAACGTTCAGCCACAGGTATGGACTCAGAACGCGGAGTGTATGTTATTTCGGTGGATGCTTTAGAATGTCCGCTACGCGACTATATACAGCCAAACGATGTCATCTTAGGGTTCAACGATGCAGCCGTCAACAATCTGGATGACCTTCAACGGGCTTCCGACGAAGAGGTAACGGGTTCTGCCATCAAGATGATTCTTTTCAGAAATCAGAAAAACATAACGGTAGAAATTCCGAAATAAGTGCGTAGCTACACGACCAAAATGAAGACAGGACATCATATCTGTGATTATTGGTCAGACATATTGCGAATTTAATGACGAAAAGGATACAAAATGTATTTTTTTCACTATATTTGTAGCCTAAATGCAAATTTCATTCGCAAAACTCCATAAAATATGAAAAAGTTATATCTGTATTTTACGGCCTGCATGTTATGTGGTGTCCTAAAAGCTCAAGTTTCCGTTCCGCAAACCAAAGTGTACGAAGGTATCGCACCTGCCATCTGCCCTCGCCCTGTAAAGGCCGAGATAAACAATGCCTCTTACCTCCCCTTGCAGACGGTTACCATCATCTGTCAGGACGACAAGGCTGTCAGTTGGGCTGAAAAACACCTGAAAGAGTGGTATGGCGACCATGCGCCAAAAGTGAAGACTGACAACAAGGATAATTTGCCCAAAGAGGAGGGAGCCTACACCCTGGAAACGGGCAACAAGGGCGCAACCATCTGCGCGTCAACATTACAGGGCATCCGGTATGGATTGTTTACGATGCGACAGCTGGCAATACCCGCCCGCGGTACCGCCACTGTACAATCTTGGATTATTCCCGAAACGACCGTGGAGGACAAACCTGCCATGACCTTTCGCGGCATGCATATCTGCTGGTTCCGCGAAACGGAAGCATGGGAGGTGGAGCGTATGATTCGCTTAGCTGCCTACTATAAGATGAACTATGCGGTGGTGGAAGCCTGGGGAACCTTCCGAAGCCAATACGCTCCTTGGTTTGGCTGGCCTGACGGGAAAATGACACACGAGGAGATCGCACGACTGAAAACGATTGCCGATGACCTGGGTGTCACGCTCATTCCCGGCATGAACATCTTCGGTCATGCCACCTCGGCCCGTGGTGGTGCCGGCAAGCATGCCACCTTGGATTTCGGGCCAGAATACCAGACGTTGTTTGAACCGCATAACGGATGGAACTGGTGCCTATCTAACCCCAACGCCCGCAAGGTGATTTCTAATCTGCTCTGCGAACTGCTGGACGCCTTCGGTCGGCCACCATATATCCATATTGGATGCGATGAGGCTGAAAAGCCCAGTTGCCCCGCCTGTATGTCCCGTCCGTATGGGGAATTGTTTGTTGAACATGTGAAGGCCATCAGCGACGTGGTGAAAAAACATGGAGCACATGCTATGATGTGGCACGACATGTTGCTGGAGGCAGGCGATGCCCGATGGGCTGGATTCTATGCCAACGGCACCAAGGCTACGGCTTCTATCGTCTCTGAATTGGACAAAGGTATCATCGTCTGCGATTGGTTCTATAGTGGCCCTAAGGACACATACCCTACTTTAGACTATTTCAAGGAACTGGGCTATACAGTCCTCACATGTCCTTGGATAGATGCAAATGGCACACGCGCTCAGGGTAAGTATGCCAGCGAGCATGGCATAGACGGACTCCTTGGCACAACATGGCATCACTTCTTCGGACAAGACCTTTGCACGGCATACGTGGAGGCTGCCAATGCGGCATGGAATCCTGGTCAGGCCCCAGACGGTCAAAGCTATTTTCACACGCATTTGCGCCAAATGGGATGGGATATGAAGACAAACAATCCCGACCAGACAGGTATCTATTATTTTGACGTACCGACACAACCGACATTGAACAACTAAAAGACAATGCATAATGCATAATTAAAGAAAAACAACCCGATTTTATATGATAACAAGAACAAAGAATCTTGCGTGCATGGCGGCATTAACAATGCTTTTAACCACGCCACAAACACTTACCGCCCGTAATACAGAAGTCAGCAATTATGATCTGGTATGGAACACTCCTTCCAAAGATGCCTCCGGCAGTATGCCCATTGGTAACGGAGAAGTCGGCGCAAACGTGTGGGTTGAACCTAACGGCGACCTGGTCTTCTATATTTCCAGGACTGACAGTTGGAGCGAAACCGGAGAGTTGTACAAACTCGGTCGTATCAGGGTAAGCTTCACCCCCTCAATTGTTTCCCAAGGCGACTTCAGCCAAAGACTGGACCTGGCAGACGGCCGTATCAGGTTACAGGGTGCTGGGACTGATCTTTCGTTCTGGATCGATAGCGAACAGCCTGTCATCCGCATAGCCGGAAGTTCAAAGAACGGCGTAAGCATCACGGCAAAGGCCGAGGTATGGAGAGACCGGCTGGAACGGATAACGCAGGAATTGGCCCAACGAGCCTGCCGTTCTATCTCTGGATTTCCCGATGATGTCATATTCAACAGATACCCCGATGAAATCCTCGAGTCCAAAGATGCCGTCACAATACGTCACCACAATATATGTTCCTCTTATGATACTACATTGGATCTGGAAAGCATCAAGATAGAAAACAGGGCTGCATACGACCCCTTCAAGGACCGTTGCTTCGGATTCAGAATGGAAGGTAAAAATCTGTCAAAAACCTCTCAACTCAAATTGACGAGCAATGGGGCAATAAAGGATATTGATTTACGCATCACCACCAATAGTGGCATCTACTCCAATCCGAATGACTGGACTGCCAAGGTGAACGATATCGCAGCAGACTCCCCAACATGTGGAAAGTCACTTCGCAGAACGGCCAAATACTGGAACAGCTATTGGGACAAGAGCTATATCTTTGTGGAAACTCCCGACGGAGAAACCGGCCGGAAAATAACCAGTTCATATATATTGCAAACCTGGATACAGGCATGTGGTGGTCGCGGAAACTACCCCGTAAAGTTCAATGGAACGATCTTTACCGTGGATTCCAAGTACACAGCATCCGATATTGACGAGGATCCGGATTACAGAAGATGGGGCGGAGACTATTGGTGGCAGAACACACGTCTTGTGTACCATCCCATGCTCAAATCTGGCGACTACGATATGATGAAAGTCGTATTTGAGCATTATTTCAGAAACCTCCCGATGATGAAGGCACTTGCACGTGCCCTTCTCGGAGCAGAAGGTGCCATCAGCCCCGAAACAGCTACCGTATTCGGTACCTACTGCCCTCAGGATTACGGATGGGACAGAAGCAAGTGTACCGACCTACTGACAGTCAATCAATACGTCAAGAGATATTGGAGTTCATCCTTGGAAATGATTTCCCTGATGCTCGACTATTACGACTATACCGGTGACAAATCGTTTGCACAGGACAGGATCATCCCATACGCCAAGGAGTTCCTGACTTTCTACGATACTCAATTCGGCCATGATGCGAACGGCAAACTACGTATAGCCCCCACCCAAAGCCTTGAAACATATTGGTATGACGTTGTCAACGATATGCCTACAGTTGCCGGTCTGCACGATGTCCTGCCCCGATTGCAGGCATTGCCTTCTGAATTAATTGATGAAGCCAACAAAGCCCTATGGAAGCACCTGGCTGATGCCTTGCCCGACCTGCCTACTAAAATGGACAACGGCGTGAAAATCTTCTCTCCGGCCGAATCATACAATCCCCAGCGTAGCAATTTCGAGAATCCCGAGCTATGCGCAATCTTCCCGTTCCACCTCTGCAACATCAGTACCGACAACGTAGAAATGGGTCGTGAATCATACGCCAGAAGAATCATTAAGGGACATGTCGGCTGGAGCCAAGACGGACAGGAAGCTGCTAGAATCGGTTTGACAAAAGAAGCCACCGAGGATTTGATAGCAAAAATTCAGAATTCAAATCCGGCATTCCGTTTCCCTGCCTACTGGGGACCGAACTTCGACTGGACACCCGACCAGGATCATGGCAGCAATCTGCTGATTACATTGCAAGATATGGTACTGCAGACGTACAATGGCAAAGATTATATTCTGCCAGCGTTCCCGGATGACTGGGGCGTAAAATTCAAATTGCACAGTTTCAAGGGTAAAAAGGTTAAATATGAAAGGCCCTTACAGAAATCGTCTAAATAGAAGAATGCATAACACACAAAAACGACACCACTTATTATGATGACCAAAACAAATAATTTTGCGTGTATGGCGGTTATTGCCATGCTGCTTATCTCATGCCGTCAACTTCCTTTCGAATCCCAAATTCTTTCGTATGAAGGAAACAAAGTGAACAAAACGTTCGTTTTTGTGAATGACACTCTGTCGGGAGATGGTGCAGGAAAATGGAAAGTGGACGTAGAAAAGAAAAAGGTTTCCAATGGGGCTGTCGATTATGCCCTTACCTTCAAAATGAACGAGGGGGAAATAACCTCCGGCGGTGCAGCTGTACAGTTTACCTTCGACAACTGGGATACAGAGAACTATGTCTTTGCTCCTTGCCATATTTACGGAGGCAACCGTTTCAGAATCAAAGCAATCAGATACCCTCCTGTATTGAGCGATCCAGCCGACCGTCCATTGGATATGCCGATAACCACGACAAACATTCCCCATCTGTCCAATGATGGTAGTGATTCGTATATCGATTTCAAGACGAACAGTTGCGCCACGCCCATAGCAGGTTTCTACGACAAGAATGCAAAGAAGGGATTCTTCATCCTGACCGAACAGGATGCCGTACTGGGAGATAATGCATTCTTCATCAACGAGTATCCTTCCGAGAAACGTCTGACCATCCGCCTTTCCGCCCCTGGCGTACGCGAGCATCACTATACGATAAACAATGCCGACAAAGCAAGCGATGACCGAGGCATAGCCCTAAAAAAGGGAGACGAGATAAAGATGCATTTCCGTGTCTATGAGTTTTCCTGCCAGAATCTGATGGCCTATTTCGACAAGTTTCTGACCATACGCAAGGATATGTCCGGTCAGAACGAATACCGCAATCTGGAACCGTTCAGCAGCATAACCGAATTGATATACAAGCATCATTTCGAGCATAAGTGGTACGAAGACGAAAACTGCGGCTATTACTGCAACAATGGCTTGGGAGAGAGCCATTACGGTCACCTCCAGTTGGGTTGGAATGGTGTACCGGTATATTTACTAGGCCAGATGCTTCGCCCAGAATGTCAGCAGAACTACGACGAGACCCTCCGCCGCATTTGCCTTAGTTTCGATACGATAGAGAAGATGCAGGGCGAGTCGGGTCTGTTCTATGCAATCATGAAAAGAGGCAATCTACTGGGCGACACGTTCGGTAATGCTGCCAATGAACCTAACATATCAATGATACGCCGTACGGCCCTGACCATCTATTACGGACTCCAGACACTTGAAGCCCTGCGCCTCCAAGGGCATGAGGATATGATAAAGCCCTCATGGGAGGAGATGTTGCGTCGGGCTTCGGATGGCCTCATTACGCTTTTTAACCGCTATGGTGAGTTCGGGCAGCTCATCTATGCCGATTCTGGTGAGATACATACCCCGAATTCTGCCCAGGGGGCCCTTTGTGTCGGTGCCCTTGCCTACGCATCGAAGTATTTCAACGAGTCACGCTATTTGGATCTAGCCAGGACTGCGGCCGATTTCTTCTACGACAAGTTTCTGTCCAAAGGTTATGTGGGCGGCGGTCCTGCCGAGATACTCCAGTCCCCCGACAGCGAATCTACGGCCGAGCTGGTAGAATCCTACATAGCCCTGTATGAAATTACCCGCGACGAGAAGTGGATGCAGTACGCACGCTATGCCGCAGCCTTGTTCTCTTCATGGGTCGTATCTTACGACTACAAGTTCCCCGAAGGTTCCGGCATGGCCCGTATGAACATCAAGGCTACGGGGTCCGTATGGGCGAGCGTCCAGAACGAGCATAGCGCACCAGGCATATACATTATGTCCGGAGATTTCCTGTTGAAACTGTATCGTTGTACAGGAGACAAGCGCTACCTTGAGCTCGACCGGGATATATCGCACAATGTCGTGCAGTACGTCAATACCGAAGGAAACCGTTTGCAGGCACACGGAGGGTTAGGCTATTGTACCGAACGCGTGAACATCGGCGACTGGGAGTACAACATAGGAGGGCTGGCCGACAATGACTCGAATCAGGCATGGGAGAACGTTACCCTTTTCCATACTATGCAGAACCCTGGTATCTACGTCCGTCCCGATGTGGGAGAGATTACGGTTTTCGACCATGTCAATGCCAAGATTGTTTCCAGCGACAAGGAGTCCGTAACCCTGGAAGTGGAGAATCCCACTTATCGCGACGGCGATGTCAGCGTCCTGGCCGAGACATCGAAATTTGCCAGCAATCATTCCCTTGGATGGAATGCCTATTTCGACTGGCCAAAGATCCATGTTCCCTCCGGTCAGACGGTAACCGTTACATTGCCTTATGCAAAATAAATTGAATTAAGACTAAAAAACAAACAATATGAAACAGAAATTATTTATTTTTTCATGTGTACTGCTGGCCGTATCGTCCTGCGGAAAGACACAACAAAAACAATGGTCGCCAGACAAACCGAATGAACACAGCAGTTGGATTAAGTATGAAGGCAATCCCGTGTTGGGAAACCCCGAGCTGGGGACCTGCTTCGATGTGAATGTCATCCCAGAGGGTTCTGCCCGTTACAACATGTATTTTTCATGGCGTCCCCAAAAGGCCATAGCCCTGTCAAGGAGCGAAGACGGAATCCAATGGACCGACCCCGTCATCGTATTGGGATGCAACAGTACCAGCGGCTGGGAAGATTATCTGAACCGTAGCTGTACATTATTCTGGGATGGAAAATACCACATGTGGTACACGGGACAGGCCCGCGACTCCAGTCGTATCGGATACGCCATATCCGACGACGGCATTCATTTCAAACGCGTTGTCACCCAGCCGGTATTGGAACCGACATTAAGTTTCGAAGGGGCATCCGTTATGAATCCCTATGTACTTCGTGACGAGAAACGCGATATCTTCCGTATGTGGTACTCTGCCGGAGAAACCTACGAGCCGAATGTCCTGTGCTATGCAGAATCAAAAGACGGCATACATTGGGAACGTTATTCCGGCAATCCCATCTTCGAGCATGGCGAACCCGGATCATGGGATCAGGACCGCATAGGCGGCTGCGAGGTACACCAGCTGTCCAATGGCAAATATGCCCTGTTCTACATTGGCTATACGGACATCAATACGGCACGAATCGGAGCCGCCATTTCCAAGGATGGTATCACAGGGTGGGAAAGACTCAAGTCAAACCCGTTGGTTGAGCCTACCCCTGATGCCTGGGACGGAGAAGCATGCTACAAGCCATCTGTCTCTTACGACAAGGATAACAAGCGTTGGTTGCTTTGGTACAATGGCAGAAAGGGAAGTACCGAATATGTTGGCCTGGTCATTCATGAGGGAAAGAAACTGGAATAACAGGATAACGCTTAATGCGAAATTATTAACAGTCATACATATACAATAAATGCGTAACATAATTTTTTGTTTGGCTTTTGTCGCCGCAGGAAATGCGGTAGCAAAAAATAGCGAAGCTGTTCAAAAGACAATTCAGCAAGTTGACTTTTCAAAAGTAGTGATACAGGACGATTTCTGGTCACCACGATTGGAAAAGAACGCCACGGTCACGATACCCGTCTGTATCGATCAGATAGAAAACCAGACCGGCCGAATACGTAATTTCGAGAAAGCAGCCATTCCCGAAGGCCCTCATTCCGGTATCTTCTTCGACGACTCGGATGTATATAAGGCCGTGGAAGGCATCGCCTACAGCCTCATCAATCACCCCGATGAAGCATTGGAGCGCAAGGCCGACGAATGGATAGACAAGTTTGCGGCAGCACAACAACCGGATGGTTACATCAACACCTATTATACGATAAACGGACTGGACAAGCGTTGGCAGAACATGGACATGCACGAGATGTACTGTGCCGGTCACATGCTGGAGGCTGGCGTTGCCTATTTCAAGGCCACGGGAAAGCGCAAGCTGTTGGACGTAGCTCAACGTATGGTAGATCACATGATGTCGATATTCGGTCCCGAAGGTCGCCATTGGGTACCAGGGCACGAGGAAATAGAGCTGGCCCTGTGCAAGCTATACGACGTGACGAAGGAGCAGAAATACCTGGATTTCGCCTACTGGCTATTGGAAGAGCGAGGACATGAGCATGGCGGTCTCAGCAATGGTACCCGATGGAATAACCCCAAGCAATACCAGGACGAGGTACCCGTACGCGAACTGCATACCATAGGTGGACATGCCGTACGTGCCATGTACCTGTTCTGCGGTATGAGCGATATGGCAGCCTATCGCGACGACACAGGCTATCTGGAAGCACTTGACTCCCTGTGGAACGACGTAACCAACCGTCAGATGTACGTCACGGGCGGCATAGGCGTAGCCTACAGGAGTGAGGGTTTCTCCGAGCCCTACGATCTGCCCAACGAGCAGGCATATTGCGAAACCTGTGCCTCCATCGGTATGGTATTGTGGAATCATCGCATGAACGAATGGAAGGGTGATGCCCGCTACGTAGATATCCTGGAACGTTCTCTTTACAACGGAGTCTTGTCGGGAATCAACACCCGAGGCGACCGTTTCTTCTATGTCAATCCATTGGCTTCCAAGGGCAAGCACCATCGTCAGGCATGGTACGGATGTGCCTGCTGTCCCAGCAACGTATGCCGCTTCATCCCCTCCATCGGCAACTATATCTATGCCACATCCCAGGATGCCGTTTGGGTAAACCTCTATATCGGCAACGAAGCGAAATTCAAGGTAGGCAAGCGCGATGTGGAAATGAAGATGACGACCAAGTATCCATGGGATGGCGTTGCAGAACTTACGATGAAAACGAAGTTCAAGGGCGATGTACGCCTTCGTGTACCCGGATGGTGTAAATCATACGAGGTACAGGTGAACGGAAAGCCTATTTCGTATGACACAGAGCGTGGATATGCCATCCTGCATCGTAAATGGAAGGCCGGAGATGTCGTTTCCGTAAACATGGCCATGCCGATAGAAAAAATGAAGGCCGACCCCCGTGTCAAGGAAGACGTGGGCAAGTGCGCCATTCAGCGCGGACCTCTGGTCTATTGTGCAGAAGAGATAGACAACCGCGAAACGTTCCCTGAAATAAAGGTGAAGAAGAACGACACCTGGAAAGTTGACTGGAGCAGCGACCTGGGCGGAATCCAACGTATCACCCTGGAAGAAGGGAACATGAAAGTAAACCTGATCCCATACTACAGCTGGGACAACCGCGATGCCTGCGAAATGAAGGTATGGCTCGATGAAGAATAAAGCCACGACCATAATCAGACAAACAACAATCAAAACAATAAACGTATGAAAAAGACACTTCTAACTACACTTTCAGCCTTTCTGCTCTCTATGACGGCATGGGGGCAAATCTTGTGGTACAACCAACCCTCAAACAATTGGAACGAGGCCCTTCCCGTCGGTAACGGACGCATTGGTGCCATGGACTTCGGCGGAGCCTGGAACGAAAACATCCAGCTCAACGAGGAAAGCCTCTGGGCAGGATGCCCGACACAGTCGGATGCTGACGCAGCCAAATGGATTCCGGAAATCCAGAAACTGTTGCTCGACAACAAGATACTGGAAGCCAGAAACCTGGCACGTACCACGCTCATGGGCGACGTAATGGGCGTACGTTCCTATCAGTCATTCGGTGACCTGCAGATTGAGCACTCAGGTGCCCAGGAGATTCAGTCCTTCCGCAGGGAACTGGACCTCTCAACCGGTATCTCCAAGACCGTGTTCACCTCGAACGGCATCACCTATACCCGCGAACTCTTTGCCTCAGCACCCGACGATGTGCTGGCCCTGAAGATTTCAGCAGACAAGCCAGGTGCCCTGACGTTCAAGCTCACCTATACCCGCGAGCAGGATGCATACGCCTGTCCTGCCTCCAACGATGCACTCGCCATCAACGGACAGATCATAGACATGCCGATAGGTGCCGGCAAGCCAGTCGGCCCACACATGAAGTTCGCAGGCCTCATCCAGGGAAAATGCAAGGGCGGCAGCATGACCGTAGCCAACCAATCCTTCTATGTGTTAGGGGCAGACGAAGTCATCTTCTATATCGCCATGAATACCGACTACGATGTCAAGCAGCTCAACTTCGACCACAGCATCGACCCGGCAGCCATCTGCAAGTCCCAGATTTCAGCCGCCGGCGACTATGCCACGGTCATGAAGAAGCACCTGGAGGAATTTGCATCCTTCTTTGGACGCGTGTCACTCACCCTGGGCAAGGAAAACAAGAGCAACATCCCGACCGACGTGCGACTGAAAGCCATGCAGGATGGCGGCAACGACCTCTCCCTTATCGCCACCTATTTCCAGTACGGCAGATACCTGCTCATGTGCAGCTCCAGGGCTCCGGGCAGACTGCCGGCCAATCTCCAGGGCATCTGGTGCAAGGACATGATAGCCCCATGGAATTCGGACTACCATACCAACATCAACATACAGATGAACTACTGGCCTGCCGAGGTCTGCAACCTCTCCGAAACCCTGCTCCCCTACTCTAACTGGATAGATGCCATCCGGGTACCCGGACGCGTCACGGCCAGCAAGACCTTCGGAGCCAAGGGATGGACGATAAACCATGTATCCGACCTCTTCGGACGCACCTCCATAAGCGACGGCGTGGATTGGGGAACCTTCCCCATTGCCGGCTCATGGCTGACCCTTGCACAATGGGAACACTATCTTTTCACGGGAGACAAGGAGTTCCTGCGCAACGTAGCCTATCCCTGTATGAAGGAATCGGCCGAGTTCATGCTCTCCTTCATGATAGAGGACAAGGACGGGCGCCTCATTACGGCCCCGTCCAACTCCCCCGAGAACGGCTACCTGCTGCCCGACGGCCAGGAATTCAGGCTTACCTACAGTGCCACGATGGACGTAGAGATTACCATGGAACTCTTCGATGCCTGCATCCAGGCAGCCAACATACTGGGAACAGACAAGGAGTTCTGCAAGGAACTGAAGACGGCATACGCCAAGCTCCCGCCCCTGCGCATAGGCAAGCGCTACAACACCATCCAGGAATGGATCGAGGACTACGAGGAGGCTGAACCGGGCCACAGACACATGTCCCACCTCTTCGGCCTGTATCCCGGAACCACCATCACGCCAGCCAAGGCCGACCTCTTCGCGGCAGCCAAGCGCACCATCGAGCGCCGCCGCAAGTTCAACGAAGACCCCCAGACACGTCGTGGTTCCTATACGGGATGGAGCCGCGCATGGCTCATCAACTTCTATGCCCGACTGATGGACGGAGAAGAAGCAGGCGACAACGTACAGGCACTCCTGGCAAAGTCCACGCTTCCCAACCTCTTCGACAACCATCCCCCCTTCCAGATCGACGGCAACTTCGGAGGCTGTGCCGGTATAGCAGAAATGCTACTCCAGTCACATACAGGTGAAATCGTCCTCCTCCCCGCCCTGCCGTCCGCATGGGATTGCGGCGAAGTGAAGGGCCTGCGTGCACGTGGCGGCTATACCGTGGACATAGCATGGAAAGACGGCAAGATCACCAGCGCCAACATCACGGGAGATGCCGCATCCAAAGTGCGTGTCCGCTATGGCAACAAGGTACAGACCGTCAAGACAAAGCCGGGTGCAGCCACATCCGTGAAGTTCTAATTGAAAGTCATATAAACCAGAAGAAGGGTGCAAGAAACTGCATCCTTCTTTTTTTTCATGTGTGTTTGCCCATACGAAACCGGGTCCCTACTCTATGACACGTACATAGTCCTCCTTCCTGGGTCTTGCCGGCTTGGGTTCCACGGCAGCATAACCGAGGGCGACATGCCCAATGCCGACATACTCCCGACCGATGCCCCATTCATCCAGCAAGGCCCTGCCGCGCACACTTTCAAAGACCTCCCTGGCACGATGAATCCAACAAGCTCCAAGCCCAATGGCATGAGCAGCATTCAGCATGTTGCCGATTACCAACGAGCCATCGTTCAGGTAAGTATTCCTGGACTTGGGCGCCAGTACCACAATGATGACAGGCGCATTATAGAACGGGTCTGCACTCGTGCCGAGCACATCCGCATTCATTCGGGCCAGTTCATCTCGAAGAGCCCTGTTCTTCACCACCACGATGAGCGGCGACTGCATGCCCATGCCAGTAGGAGCCGTCGTTCCGGCCCTCGTCACCTTGTCGATGTCCTCCTGCGAAGGCATCTCGTCCGTATAGCCCTTTATGCTCCTACGGGTATATAACGCTTCCAATGCTTCCATAATTCTTTATCTTTTCAACTTTCGCAAGTTATAAAACCCTGAAAGGTAGGGTGTTCAAAATCGACATTTTACACGAGACCATTTTTAAGGACTAACTCATTGATAAGCAGTAATAACCTCGAAAATGTTCGTATTGATGAATAACGAGACCGTTTCTGTAGTGTATTTCTCTGATTAACAGAGAAATAACTTTTAAAAGTAGTCGCGTAAAAATAATTAATTTTGAACACCCTACCTGAAAGGGTGGCATATAATAGCGTAGTGCGTAAGCGCTACGTTTCCAGAGAATGTCTCTCTCTATCAGAGCGCTGTAGGTGCGACATATTTTCATATCCGCATGCTATATGGAATTATGCCGTCCCTACAGGACTTTTAGGGTTTATAACCTATTGATAAATAGGGCTCACGCCCTATCCTATGTTATGTCACCCCTTCGGGGTTTCAACTTGCGAAAGTTGAGTAATTCTTTATCTTTAATATCGTTTATCATTCAAACAAGTCCATAACGCCCTTACTGCTATTGCAGGCCCCACATTCCCATTGACAAGTTATTCCACCTTCAGCCCCTCGAGGAGTGCCTCGTTGAAGTACCTGATCCATGCCTCATACACGTCCTGTGCGGATTGCATGGTGCCTACCAGGAATCCGGGTGTTTGCTTGAACTCTGAGAGACCTCGGTAATAGAACGTCTTGTGCTCGTTGTCGATGACGAAGGGCATGATGCTATTGCGGAGACACTCGCGGAAGAGTATGAGGCGACCGACACGTCCGTTGCCATCTTGGAATGGATGGATGCTCTCGAAGCGCCAATGATATTCGGCAAGGGTGTGGATGGTTACGTTCTTCTGGGCATTATACCACTCCTGCAGAGATTTCATTTCCTTGGCTACATCGGCAGGCTTGCAGGTCTCACATCCACCAACCTCGTTTGCCAGTTTCTTGTAGTCGCCTACGTTGAAGTACGACTTCTGCGCATCGGCCGTACCTGATTTTAGGATGCGATGAAACTCCTTGATAATTGCCTCTGTCAAAAGTCCATCGATAGTGCGAAGCAGGTAGTCGAAAGCAACGAAGTGGTTCGTTGTCTCGATGATGTCATCCACAGGCACGGCTTCCTGATCCCTGAAACCGATGGTGCGTGTCTCGAAGATGTAGCGTGTCTGCTCCTCAGTCAGCTTCGAGCCCTCAATGCGATTGGAATTATAGGCGAGCTGCACCTGAGTCTTGTGGTAGAGTCCTCCCTTGCGATGTGCCTGTTGCTCATCAATGAGGAATGAAGTGAGTTTGTTCATTGTCTCGTGCTTTATAGGGGTTTACGCCTCACTCTTTTCAATTTCCGGCAAAGCCTCGAATCGTATGAGTTCGTTCATGTCAACTTCCAGAATATGGGCTATTGCAACTCATAATGCGGAATGTGATTTGCTATTATTTCTTCTTGTCTTTCCATTTCTTCCACGCAGGAATCAAACCTTATTCATATCATTCGGAGTACAAATTTATGAAAAAAAAGGCAAGAATGTAGGGTTTTGATACAAATATATGGGGTAAAGTCTATTTTTTCGTCCGTATTTTACACTACCTCAGGGAATTTTGGTAAATTTGTGTGTAAAATTGAAGCCTGGAAGGCTGTATCTGGCTAACCGGGGGCAACGCCCTCGGATAAAAAAAGATAATCCACCCACGCAGCCTGGAAGGCTGTACCAAAAAAGAAAGATGGCACATCTGAACTTGACATATCACATCGTATGGCGAACGAAAAGGAGCGAGCGCATGATAAACGAGGAGCATGAGCGTGATCTCCTTGCCTACATCCTTGGCATTTGCAATACAAAGCAATGCCATCTGTTTCGCATCAACTCCATGCCCGACCATGTACACATGTGCGTTGAGGTGCATCCCACTATCGCTCTGAGCGAGTTCGTGAGGGTCATCAAGCAGGAATCCTCGAAATGGATGAAGGAGCATCGTGACTGGTATCCGGAATTTGACGGTTGGGGAAATGGGTATGCCGCATTTACCTATAGCGTGAAGGAACGCCCTACGGTCATCGAGTATATCAAGAATCAGAAGGAGCACCATAAGGTGAAGACTTTCCGCGAGGAGTATGACGAGTGGCTGCGTGAGATGGGTATGGAGCCCGATACGGAATTCTTTTTCAAAGACTGACGCGATGAGGAAGGTACTGCCTTCCAGGCAGATGTGATGGTGATAGATCCGAGATCCGAGGGCGATGCCCCCGGTTACATAAATACAGCCTTCCAGGCTAAAAGTCAGGCGCAGGCGGGATCATCTGGTACTGCCTTCCAGGCTGATGTGAGGGCGAGAGTCCCGAGATCCGAGGGCGATGCCCCCGGTTAATAAGATATAGCCTTTCAGGCTAAAAGTCAGGCGCAGGCGGGATCATCTGGTACTGCCTTCCAGGCTAATAATACAGAACATCTTTAGAAAAAAGAACAAGCAACATATGCAATATTCCACAAAAGTAGACAAGACTGAGGAAAGCCTTACAGAGGTAGTAAGACTTGTTTCGCAGATAGAGGAAGACAGAGTGTTTTCGGCAATCATCTCAAAGCGATTGTCGCATGACGACCTTGTGGAATATACTACGCACCTGAAGGAGATACGGCAGCGTCAACTGCGTGAGATTGAGCAACTGAAGAAATTTGCCAAACGGTTCAACAAGGAATACGCCACAAACCACAACAAATGCTTTAGTACGGCCCAACGTCTGTTCAACCTTATTCGCAGTAACATGAAGGAAACTCTGAATATGTTCAAAAAGTTTTGTCCAAAAAACAATCTGCGAGGTCCTTATTTGGGTAGCGTGGAAATGAGACCTTCGGTATTGACCCACTCACTCATTTCCGAGGTCAGCTACACTCCCGATATGTTTGGCCCTTCGTCTTATTGCGATCATGCCACAACCGAATTTATCACAGAACTGGGGCAATTCTTCGAGGATGTGCAGGATGCTTTGCTTATGTGTGAAGACGTCCTCAATGAAGAGTCCATCATACGTAAGGATACGGTCAGGTGTCTGAACCTATACGAGCGTTGCTGTAACGAGGTGCTGGAGTCATCAACGGAGTTTGTTGAGTATTTCGGTGAGGACGGTTTCCAGAAGGAAGATGAGATGTCGAAGGATATGAATAAGGCAAACTCGCTGCAACTTTTCATCCAAAACAATTTTCATTACCGCAACAAAAACCAGTTCCGACTGCATGTATTGCACAAGAACTATAGTCAGGCCAGGGAAGACAAAATGACCGACATCGAAGGCTTCCTATGGCCAACTGACCATTCCCGGGCGTTCGAGGCAAGAACCGTGTTGGCGCACTTTGACGAACTGGAGCCGAAAGGCAAGTTGGACAAGCAGACGGGCCGATACAAACTGGATGGCGACTATGTGGCTGTATTCATGGAGTGGTGTGGAATCAACCAGTCGAAGAAAGAGAACAAGTTCGTAAACAGATATTTTGCAGAGAACTACAAGGGTGAGTTCCAGATGATCGCCTACAGTACCGTCAATTCGGCCAAGTCGCGTTTGCTGCGCGATGCCGAAAAAGTGCAGAGAATCCGAAGCAAAATCGATGCCTTGCTACATAAACACAACGCATAATTTCACTTTCTGAACCAATTTTAATGGATTTGTCCTGATTTGGACAGGTCCATTTTTTTATGATTGCAAAGTATCGTTACGATGCCGACTGGATTTACCCTGCCTATCGTTACGATTGGATTCTATACCGTAAAGACAAAAGACAGAAGTTTACGAAAAAAACGTATCGTTCGTTACGACCACGGCCGATGGTCGTAATGAATAGTATTCCGGAATGAACCATCGTTAGGAAATGGGGGATTTGTGAAAAATTCGCAATCCAATTGTATATTAGGCTGTTACGGAATACTGCCGTACCTTTGCAGGCAGAAATTTCAAATCGGAGTTTCTGCTGCTTTCTTTTTTATAAGCTGGCGGCAGTCAAAAACTGAGCACGGCTCCGAGCACGAGATGAAGAACGCCATTCTATATCATCGTGAGTGCAAGATGGCATTTTAATACCATATATAATATGAAAAAGGTATTAAACACCAAAATGATGGCAGGAGCAAGGAAAATGAATGCTCCTCGCCCTATCGGGGAACTCCTGGCAGAGTTCTTCCGCAGTGATTCACCCCTGGCTGTGGGCTACCGCAGGTGGCTGGCAGACAGAAAAGAGGGAAAGGAGGTCTGGTATGGAAGAGTGGACTGACCACATGGCAATGCTCGATGGAGCAATGGCACAGGCCGTGGCCGATCTGGATGCACAGAAACCGACGAGCTTCATCCATGTGCAGGATTTCCGCTCCTATGTGCGTGACGGTCTGCTGATGGCCGAACCGCGCGAACTGATACATCATGTATTGGTGGAGCACGAGACAACTATCCTGTTCGGGGATACGGGCTTAGGCAAATCCACCTTTGCCATGCAGATGGCCATGGACATGGCAGATGCAGGCGAGAAGGTGCTCTATGTCAACTTCGAACTCAGTCAGCAACAGCTGGCCAAGAGGTTCCCGGAGAAGAACATCCCTGCCACGCTCTTCATCGCCAAGATCGACTACACGCAGATGCACGACGTTACCGACCAGAGCCTTATCCTGAACGATATCGAACGGTTGGCCCTGCAATACGGTACGACGGTCATCGTCATCGACAACCTGACGAACCTCTGCATCAATTCCAAGGACGGCAACGAGGCGGGCAATGTGATGCTGCGACTCATCAGCCTGCGCATGACGCATCGGTGGACGATGCTCATCCTGGCGCATGTGCCGAAGCGCAAGCCAAGCGACCCGCTGTCGCTCAACGACCTGGCCGGCAGTAAGATCCTGTCCAACCTGGCCGACAATGTGGTGGGGCTGAACATGTCCAAGCTGGGACGCAACAAGCGCTACATCATCCAGCTGAAATACCGTTCCATGTCCATCGAGCTGGATTACAAGAACGTTCAGGAACTGACGCTGAAGATGAGCGACGGCTACTTGCACTTCGAGTATGGCGGTTACGATGAGGAACGCGTGCATCTGCCGCGCAGCCGCGACGAGAAGGCGGAACTGGAGCGGGACATCGTCAGGGAATTGAAAGAGCCGAACGGCAAGTCGTACCGCCAGATAGCGGATGAACTGGGGACAAACTATAATACAGTTTTCCGTGTGGCCAAGCAAAACGACATCAGCCGAAAGGGTGGAAAATAATAGACGACGAGAATGATCTTGTCTCATTTTTGTCTCATTTCCTTTTTTGAGACAAAATGATATATAATATGTTGATATATAATAATTTAATTTGTCTCAAAAGTGAGACAGAGCTTGTCTCAAAAATTACTCTTTGTCTCAAATGTGAGACAAGCTATATGTTTGTATATTAGTATGTTGTACTGATTTTTGTCTCAAAACGGAAATGAGACAACTTGAGACAGACATTTGAAAAACAAGTAACGTATGAAAGACATAAGATTCATATTGGAGCGATATCGTGCCGGGGGCGCGAATCGCTATACCTGCCCGCAATGCGGACGCAGGAAATGCTTCACCCGTTATGTGGATGTGGACAGTGGCGAGTATGTGGACGAGGAATGCGGCAAGTGCGACCATGAATCCTCCTGTGGCTATCACTATACTCCGCGAGAGTTCTTTCACGATCACCCGGAACGGCAGACTTCGACCGTCCCTCTGCATGGCTGCATCAACGGCAGTCCCACCGTGCTGAGTCCCGCCAGGATACGGGCATCCTATGTGCCGTCTGTAGTCGTTCAGACGGAGTTCTTCGATTTCGCCTGGGTAAGGGCATCGGCCGGTCGGTCCAGCACGTTCCGTTCCTGGTTCATGGGACTCCCCTTCGAGGCTGAACGTATCCGGCAGGTGCTGGCCGAATACTATGTCGGCGGTACTGCCCGCGACATCATCGTGGGCGGTGTGAACTACGGGCCGGCGGTGGTGTTCTGGCAGATAGACGAGCAGGGCAGGGTACATGATGCAAAGCTCATCGCCTATACCTCGGACGGTCATCGCGTACAGAACTGGGGCAACTCCATGCGCTCGATCTGCGAGAAGTCGGGACAGGGGCCTCAGCTGGCAGAGACGGAAAAGGTGCTTTTCGGGTTGCACCTGCTTGCCTCGTATCCCGACCAGGACGTGTGCATCGTGGAGAGCGAGAAGACGGCCCTGGTCTGTGCCTGTCGCTATCCCGGATATGTGTGGTTGGCCACGGGAGGATGCGGAAACCTGCAGGCCAGGAAGATACGTCCGCTGATGAGCCGCCGCGTGATCGTTTACCCGGACAGCGGTGAGTGCCGTAAGTGGGAGGAACGGATGAAGGAGAGCGGTCACGGCCATTATCGTGTGGTTGATTTCCTGGAACAGTACGAACCGAACACGGACATTGCCGACATCCTGCTGGGTGTGGCTCGGAAAAAGGATCTCTGCCCCTTCTAACCCTACTGTTTATAGAACGTAAGTATCATACTAATAATGTATAACAAATATGTTTATGTATAATAATATAACAGAGTTCAAAGTACGCGCCTACAGCAAGAAAGAGCTGGCGCTGATGTATTTCCCCACGGCCAACTCGCCCCACACAGCCGTCAATCACCTGATGGCATGGGTACGCCGTTGCACCCCCCTGTGGGAGGCACTCCAGCAGATGGGATACCAGCGCACGGCCAAGTACCTCACCTCGCGCGAAGTAGCGAAGATCATCGAATATCTGGGAGAGCCGTGATGAAGGTTTAAGGTTTATGGTTAAGAGTTTATGGATGCTTTTTGCGAGCGTTATCGTCATCGTTTTCGTTTTCGTCAAAAGAATGTTCCGCCATGGCACGCATCGTATGGAATCGTCTGAGCACCAGTGCGGAATGTCGTAACTTTGCATCGTAAACCAAAGGGGTTTATGCGATGAGGCAAAAGCCGATTCGGCAGTATTCATCTTCTTAAAACAAAAAAAAAATGATTAAGTTTGTTTTAAAAAAGAACAACAACGAGTCAAGCGGGGCCTTCGGCAAGTATTACGCCTACCCCGTAGTAGAAGAAACCATGGACCTGGAAGCGCTGGCACAGCACATGGAGGAGCATAACTCCGGCTTCTCCGAGGCTATGTGCGTGGGGGTGCTGAAAGCGATGGTGAAGTGTATCAAGGAACAACTCCTCTCCGGCAAGAACGTGAAGATCGACAACCTGGCCATCTTCTCCTGCGGGATCCGGAACAAGCAGGGGGCTGCCAGCGAGGAGGAGTTCACCGTGGCCAACAACATCAGCGGCATCAAGCTGCGTGCCCGTGCCACCGGTACGCTGAGCAACGCGAACCTGAACCTGCAGGCTACGTTGCGCAAGGCCTGCACCGTGCTCTCCACTTCGGGCAGTAACGGCGGTAATGACGGCGGTAATGACGGCGGTGGCGAGTCCAACATGTTCACGCTGACGGTGACTTCCGGCGACCCGACGATGGGAAGCGTGACGGGCGGAGGAAGCTATGCCCAGGGCTCTACGGCCACCATCACGGCAACTCCTGCCTCTGGCTATGAGTTCAGCAGTTGGAGCGACGGCAACACCTCGGCTTCGCGCACCATCACCGTAACGGGCAACCTGTCCCTGACGGCAACCTTCCGAACGGCTGGTGGCAGTGGCGGCGGCAACGATGACCTGCCGATGGGGTCATAACAATGCATAATGCTTAATGCATAATGCATAATTGATGAGGCGATGAAAGCGTCTGGAAGACGCCATCTCTTTAACCGGGGGTGCCGAACGTAGTGGCACCCTCGGAGAGAGAGCCTCCCAAAAGAGATCGCGACTGGCAGTCGCTACCTTGCACACATCGAATCATCTAATCATCTAATCGCTTAATCAAAAAAATCATTTCAATATGGAAAAGAAGGAAATTGCAAAATTCGTGGTACAGACCCTGATGGCTATCCTGTCGGCCATCGCCACAGCCCTTGGGGTCACGTCCTGCATGGCGATGCTGTAATCAATCAGCACTCGATAATCGGTAAACGATGCCAGGGGCATCATAAGCATTGATAGCCAGCCACAAAAAAATGGCTGGCTATCAATCTTAATCCAATTTCCTCAGACGTCTTGATATATTCAAGAGCAAGGACAATACGGCCCAAATTACAATTGAAGCAAAAGAACCAAGCACGAACGTTGCAACAGCTCTTGGTGCACACATTTCACTATTTGATTCTATAATTCCTTTGGCAACGAGACCACTAAACAATACTCCCAAAAGACTCAAATAAGAAACAATTTGAATAATTCTTTCAACGAATGTGTAACTCATAATTTTTTCCATAATTTGTTGTTATAAAACCTTGTGTCAAAAACATGTTTCCTGCATGATTTTTGATGTCATTTCTGTTGTATAGAACGAGAACCATGTTGATTTATTGCCTTTGCACTCGGTTTTTCTTCGTTCGTCAATCAAAGAACACGGCATTCACGACAGCATTCAACCGACTTACCTGCACGGCAATGTACCTGTATCAACAAACCTTTTTCATCGAAACTTTTTGTTCATATCGAAAAAAAACATTATATTTGCACCAAGAACAATAACTGAAAACAATTCCATCGCATCACATTAAATACCAATTCTTATATTTACAGTAAACATACAAAAAAGCATCTTTTATGAACCGTACTCCGATCTCCTCCTCCGAACTTCGAAAGTTGTTCCAGAAGGACTTCCCAGAGATTTATGAACTTGCTAAAAGTAATGATTTCAAGGGCTTCCATTCTGAACTAAACCGTATTCTAAAATCCTCTATCCAGAAACCCTCTTCACAATTTCTGCTTCTTCTTGCAGAACGCGAAGGATCAGTCATTCACGACCTGCCCTCCGAGACGGATATTACACTCTCAACATTATCGTATCTGTTCCATTTCCTTAATGGGGCATATCATTCGGAGGGATTCCTTGATGGTGCTCTCGACATATATGCCACCCTTCACGCAGTTGACAAAGAGACACGCCACCCATCCAGACGTACCGTCCTATGCTGGATGGCCAGGTGGCCCAAAGGAACCGACGGCACGGTACTCCAACATCGAGCTGCAAACAAAGAACGAATCGTCTCATATCTGATAGAAAGAATCTCCTCTGGGCACAAGAAATCCACCCGGTTCCGCTTTGAGGACGGCCTGACATTCGAGCAGAAACATTCTATGGTATCGCAATGGTGGGACGACTACACCTTCCACATCGCCATGGCTTCGAGGACACCGAAAGAAATCGATGCGCTTCTGGGCGGTTCGCTCTCCCTGGAAGAAAAAGCCCTTTATATGAAGGCCTTGAAGAAGAACATGCCGTTCTTCCTGACTCCGTATTATGCATCTCTGCTGTGCACGGACGGGGAATCCTATGACGACCATGCCATCCGCGACTATGTGATGTATTCGAAGGAACTTGTCGAAACGTTCGGCAACATCAGGGCATGGGAAAAGGAAGATGTCGTGGAAGAGGGAATGCCCAATGCCGCCGGTTGGCTTATTCCCGGTGGCGATAACATCCATCGGCGTTATCCGGATGTGGCAATCCTGATTCCTGATACATTGGGCAAATCCTGCGGTGGCCTGTGCGCATCATGCCAAAGGATGTACGGATTCCAGAGCCGAAAGTTGCACTTTGAGCACGAACACCTCGTCCCAAAGGAGTCGTGGCCGCACAAGCTAAAGGGATTGATGCGCTATTTCGAGACAGACACCCAGATTCGCGACATACTCGTGACTGGCGGTGATGCCCTGATGAGCAGGAACCATTCACTTGAGTTGATACTTCACGAAATATGCCAGATGGCTGAGCGCAAGCGTGAGTCGAACAAGTCAAGGCCCGAGGGGAAGAAATACGCCGAGATCCAGCGGATACGCTTAGGGAGCCGCCTCCCTGTCTATCTTCCCATGCGGGTGAATGATGATCTGGTAAGCGTACTGAAACATGCGAGAACCGAAGGTGAAAAAGTCGGCATCCGCCAGTTCATCGTACAGACACATTTCCAGACACCGCTGGAGATTACCCCCGAGTCGGTGGAAGCCGTAAAAAAAATACTTTCTGCCGGATGGCGAGTTACGAACCAGCTTGTCTTCAATGTCGCAGCATCCAGACGAGGACATACGGCAAAGCTGCGCTCGGAACTGATGAAACTGGGCGTTGAATGTTACTACACCTTTTCCGTCAAAGGATTTGACGAGAACCGTTCCGTATTCACCCCTAACTGCCGTTCGGTACAGGAGGCCGCAGAGGAGAAATGCTGGTTCGGCAGCACCGACCGGAACGTCCTCAATCTACCGGGTATAGGTAAAAGCATGACATTCGACTACGTGGGTCTCTCAGAAAATGGATGTCGCATCCTGTGTTTCGACCACGACAGGACCAGAGTCCACAGCCCCGTGATAGAGGACTACGAGAAAGTCTATATTACCGAGAACCGTTCCATAGCCGACTATTTTCGCCAACTGAAGGCTATGGGTGAGAATCCTGCCGAATACAAGGATGTATGGGGATACATTCGCAACGAAACCGAACGGCGTGCATCTTCGTTTGAATATCCGGATTACGACTATCAGGCAACGACCGAATTGTCTAATTTTACAACCGCCAGAAACTCTTTAGTCAAAAAACGTTCGTCAATCAAAGAACACGGCATTCACGACAGCATTGTCGCCCCGTAGGTTATTGTTGAAGATACAGATGGACTTGTCATATTCATACACGACATATACGCCATCATTCATGCGGCTTACCCGCACGGTCGGGGCAATACGGTTCATCGTTTCCAGGTCAAAGGCATCTATGCAATGTTCCCTGCCCCCATAGTCGCAATCCGCCATATATATGGCTATCCGGTATGGGTGGTCGTATTTCAGCTTAACCTTCAAGGGTGACATCTGACAGCCTAAGGAATAATAGCAGTTGAGCACTTTCCGCGCCCCTTCCTCACGACTGACGGGCAACATCGAGCTCTGGGACAGGGGGTTGACGTTCAGCGCAAGAAATCTACCTCCGTTTTCTCCTGAATCGAAAACCAGGCTTTCGACATAGGGGGGCAGTTCTTCCAGATCCGTCCCGTCTGCGCCCGCGCCAACGATAAAATAACCGTCTTTCCCATATTTCCCTGGCCAGTTGCCATGCGTCTTACGGTCGATTTCCTTTACCTTCGTTGTGAACGTAGGCGTTTCCTTCTTGCGTTGCCTTGGCTTTCCCTTGTATTGGACCTTGAAGGCATAATTGCCGGCATCAAGTGCCCTGAAATACGAATATTCGCTGTCTTCCTCTATCGGCTCTACCGTTATACCGTTCAGGGATATCGCCTGTATTCTCATGCCCTCCTTGGGAATGGCTATGGTTGCCGTTGTTCCCCCGGGGACGTCTATCTCGTGAATCCCGGTCTTTAGATCATAGCTGGCCTTGATGGGGCCGTGAGGCGTATTCACCCGACCAGAAACCTGCGAGGCCATTCCCGAGAAGTGGGGCTTTACCGTAAAGGTGGCAAAACCCGGAGCCGTGGGCTTTATGCCTAACATTTCCTCCGTAAGCCATGCCGTGACTCCTGCCCCCCATGGATGAGCCAGACTGGTATAGCCACTCTGGGAATAGGGAATCGGGCCAGTCCAGCCAACCAGCTTGTTCCATTCGGGACGATACACCTCGAAATAGCAGGTGCCGCCATATTCCACCTGCCCTCCCCATTGATCGATAACGGAGGCAAAGGCATCGTCGTAATGTCCGGCTTTTGCCATTGCCTGGAGTAGGAAACATTGATTGAAAGGAGAAAAAGAGAGCCTGTGGACAGGATGGGACAAATCCGGGTGATATAGTTTCTGCAGATCATCTATCAAGTCCGCATTTATGGCATCTGCCGACGAATGCATGGCAAGTTTTCCCAGCCATGCAGGGGTGCTCATGAGCCGGCTCTTTTCTTCCGCCATTTTCCTTATCGGCATCGCCTCTTCATTCATTCCGGACATCTCCATGACATCGGCCAAATGCTTCATGGCTCCAATGGCCAACATACGGAAAGTCATCTGACCTTCCAGACAATTCGGATGATCGAAGCCGGTTCCCAGACGTTGGTCCCAACCAATAAAATGAAGATTCGTGGGAGAGTCAAATATCTCGTAGGCATGTTCCAGGCGTGCCAAGGCCTTGGGCAGCAGAGCGCGGAAGCCTTCTTCATCGCCGGAATACATATAGTAGTCTATAAGACTTTCTATCCAGTACAGTTCGTAGGTCTCGATGCCGTTGGGATGGGATTCCGTCCAGTTGAGGTTCTTATATACCTCTTCATAATTGGAAAAGGCGACCAACGAAGCTGCCTGGGATGGATAGGCATCTCCCGTCCACGAAATCCGGTCGCCACGCTCCATTAATATGGCACCAAAGCAGTCCTGGCGTTGATTCGCCCTTACATCATAGGCTCCGACATACCAGACCTTGTTTATCAGCTCATTGTCCGAATGGAATGAACCTGTATAGTTGGCCGGCTTGACCTGGCAGACGGCTCTAATGCCTGTTATCGTAAATTCCTTGTCGAAACGGTTGATGTGAATGAATCCGTACCGTAGTCCTTCGTATAGTTCGTCGTTCAGTTCCAGCCGGTACGTCTGGCCATACTTTTTTGGTGCCCGTACCTTGTTCAACAGCTCCGGGACATTGTATTCACTAACCCCCATTTCTATTTCTCCAGACAAATCGGGGCTGTCTATTTCCAACCATGCGGGCAATTCCACGCCAAAATCCAAGCGAAGTACGCCAGTACCCTTTATATGTATATTGCATTGTTCCCTGTTACCGGTAGCCAGACCAGAAAAATTCTTTTGGCCACTCATCGCCTCCACCCGAACCGGGAGCATCACATACGCTTGCAGGAGATCATTGCACGTGGGATTGTCCCATATATACGCAAGCATGGGATCCGGGGAGAATCCTTGTCCGGTATCGGCAAGCCTGCCACCATGAACATACTCGTAAGGTTCGCTTATAGGAGAACGTCTCTGAAAGATCTCCTGAGGCCATACATACAAAGAAACCAAAAGGGCTATGGCTATTACGGGAAACCGTCTTGCGTGCATAATATTTAATGGTTAAATGCGTTTACTGGATATTTGAACAAATGTCAAGGCAAAAATACATAAAATATCGGAGTTTTTTCATCATACCCATTAAAATTCTTGATTATACCAGTATCTTTGCCACGAAAACGAGTCAATATGAAGTACAGGATACTATTTTCGGTCATGGTGGTTCTGCTTTTCCCCTTGTGCGGAATGAGCACCACGATGCTTGTGGGCAAGGAAAGACTCATGGACAAGATAAAAGGTGCATGGGCGGGACAGACCATCGGCTGTACCTACGGGGGACCCACGGAATTCAAGTTCCTCGGGCGAAGGATTCCCGACCACGAGAAGATTAAATGGGAGGACGGAAAGATTAAATGGTATTTCGACAACGTTCCGGGACTGTACGACGATGTGTACATGGACCTGACATTCATCCAGGTGATGCACGAGCAGGGACTGAACGCTCCGGCCAAGGCTTACGCCAAGGCCTTTGCCGATGCCGGATATCCGTTGTGGCATGCCAACCAGGCGGCTCGCTACAACATCCAACGGGGCATAGACCCACCCAGGTCGGGACATTGGAAATACAACCCCCATGCCGATGACATCGACTACCAGATAGAGGCTGACTTTGCCGGCATCATAACACCCGGAATGCCCAATACGGCCTCCAGGATATCGGACAGGATAGGCCATCTGATGAACTACGGGAACGGTTGGTATGGAGGCGTTTACGTTGGCGCCATGTACTCCCTGGCCTTCGTGTACGACGATGTGGAGACCATCGCGTCCAGGGCCCTGCAATGCATTCCGGAAAAAAGTTCCTATCACAGATGCATGAAAGACGTCATCGACTGGCATAGGCAATATCCCGGAAACTGGAAAAAGACGTGGCAACTATGCCAGGACAACTATGCCAACGAGGTGGGTTGCCCGGATGGGGTAAAGGCGGCATTCGACATAGATGCCGTCATAAACAGCGCCTATATCCTGATTGGACTGCTCTATGGCGAAGGGGATTTTGCCCGGACGATGGAGATAGCCACGCGATGCGGACAGGACAGCGACTGCAACCCGGCCTCTGCCGGAGGTATTCTGGGATGCATTCTGGGATACAGCAAGATTCCCGAATGTTGGATGAAGAACCTGCAGGAAGTGGAAGACCGGGATTTTGCCTACACCACCCTATCCCTGAACGACACCTATCAATACAGCATGGAGCTGGCCAAGAAACTGATCACGAAAAACGGAGGAAAAGACAGCGGAAACCAGTTACTGGTCAAGGTACAGGAACCCAAGCCGGTACGTTACGAGGAATCCTTCCCCAACCTGCATCCCAAGGAGAGAAGGAACGGCAGGTCCCTGGCGGAATTCGGAACAGAACGGTTTGAGGGGAAAGGCATTGTCGTTTCCGGAAGCGTGCAAAGCAAGGACAAGGACTATGTGGCAGAAATAGACGTTTTCGTGGACGGGAAATTCCGGGAAACGATGAAAGCACCCGCAGACTTCCACGACCGTACCGCCGAGCTCTACTGGACGTACAACCTGAAAAAAGGGACACACGAACTGTCCCTGAAATGGAAGAACCCCAACGGCGAGGCAAAAGTCAATGCCGGCAGAATCCTGATCTACGAATAGAAGGCCCTACAGGAGGCTGTTCATGCGGGCCAGGTACTTGCCGATGATGTCGAACTCGATATTGACGACGGAACCGGGCACGATGTGGTGGAAATTCGTATGCTCGAAGGTATAGGGAATGATGCACACCTGGAACGTGTCTTCCGTGGGACGGCATACCGTCAGGCTGACGCCATTCACGGTTACGCTACCCTTATCTACCGTAAAATACCCGTGGCGTACCATCTCCTTGTCGCTCTCGTAGCGGAAGGTGTACTGGTGGCTTCCTTCCTGATCCTCGACAGACAGGCACGTAGCCGTCTGATCCACATGTCCCTGCACGATATGGCCATCCAGCCGGCCGTTCATCTTCATGGAACGCTCTACGTTGACCTCGTCTCCTACACGGAGCAGGCCCAGATTACTGCGCTCGAGCGTCTCCTTCATGGCCGTAACGGTATAGGTGCCGTTCTGGATGGACACGACCGTCAGGCACACGCCATTATGGGCAACGCTCTGGTCGATGCCAAGTTCCTCTACAAACGAGCACTTCAACGTCAGATGCACATTTTCCTGCTCGTGCTCTATCCCGGTCACTACGGCCGTTTCCTCTACAATACCTGAAAACATATCCAGTCTCCTTTTGTTTCTATTTTCGATGCAAAAGTAATCATTAAATTCCTCTCAAACAAGAACGAAATGTTATAAATCCATAAAATAACGGCAAGAATGATAAAATGCCGTAAAAGAGTTCTCTATATTTTGGCAAAAACGGATAAAATCCGTACATTTGCCGTCTGAATACGTCTATCGACGGACCTCGGGGGCCGTTCGAAGAAATACATTAGAAAAAAATGAAATTAAAGAACGCTTTTCTCGGAATTGTCCTCTGCCACGGGTTCTACGCGCAGGCACAGGAAGCATGGAGCCTACAGGACTGCATCCAATATGCCCTGCAAAACAACATCCAGATTCAGAAGAACCGTGTAAGTGAAGAACAAGGAGACGTCACTCTTTGGCAAAACAAAGGTGCCCTCTTCCCCTCTCTAAGCTTCAACACCAACCAAGGGCTTGGCTATCGCCCATTCGAAGAGACAACGGCCATCGTACAGAACGGCCAAGTGACAAACACCAGCAGCAAGGTGACCTACCAGGGTTCCTATGGAGTAAACGCCAACTGGACAGTATGGAACGGCGGAATAAACAGGAAGAACATCGAGGCACAGGAACTGAAAAACGAGATAACGAAGCTGGCAACGGAAAGCCGGGAGATGACCATCCAGGAACAGATTGCACAGCTATACGTGCAAATCATGTACACCAAGGAGGCCAAGAAGGTGAACGAGAAACTGATGGAAACGGCACAAAGCCAATACGACCGAGGCGTGGAAATGCTGAACCAGGGACAGATGGCCAAAGCCGACCTGACACAACTGGAGGCGCAGCTGAGCGGTGCCAAATACGACATCGTGGCAAGCGAGGCACAACTGGCCAACTACAAGCGACAGCTGAAAGCACTACTGGAAATAGACCTGAACACTCCGTTCGACGTGAAGGGTGAGGTGCCAAGCGACGACAAGGCACTAACCATGATACCCAATGCCAACGATGCCTACCAGAGAGCACTGGCTACACGACCGGAAATCCGCAGCGCCGAACTGAGCGTGGATGCTGCAGACCTGAACGTGGACATAGCAAAGCGTGGATTCCTGCCTACATTGGGCGTGAGCGCAAGCATGGGCGACAGCCATTACAGCGCAAGCCAGAAGAGTACGGGAAAGCAGATGAAGACGAACCTGAACATGAGCGCCGGTGTCAACGTCAGCGTCCCCATCTTCGACAACCGCAGGAACCGTAGCAACCTGAAACAGGCCAAACTGCAGAAAGTGACGAGCCAGCTCGACCTTCAGGACCAGAAGAACACCCTGAGCAGCACCATCGAACAATACTGGATCAACGCCAACAACAACCAGCAGAGTTTCATGGCTGCACAAAGTCGGGTTAAAAGCCAGGAGGCCAGTTACGAACTGCTGAACGAGCAATTCAAGAACGGACTGAAAAACGTGGTTGAGGTATTGCAGGGGCGCGACAACCTGATCAATGCAGAACAGAGCCTGCTGCAAAGCAAATACACTACCCTGCTCAATATCCAGCTCCTGAAATTCTATACAGGCGAAGATATCGACCTATAGTCTAATGCACAATGCATAATTCATAATGCATAATTAAAGAAAATAACAGTTGACCGTTCTTGGACAAGACAAGCGGAAGGCAATAACATAGACAAATCGAACATTATAAATATGAAAAAGACTTTCATCCAAACAGCAGCGCTGATTCTACTGGCCGGGGCCATAAGCAGTTGCGGCAAAAAAATGAGCTTCACCTACACTACGGTTGAGGTGGCCAAACAAGACATCGTGACGAGCGTTACCGCCACAGGTACTATTGAGCCAGTTACCAGCGTAACGGTAGGTACTCAGGTGAGCGGTATCGTAAGCAAGCTCTATGTGGACTACAATAGCGTGGTAAAGGCCGGAGACGTGATAGCGGAACTGGATCGCACGAACCTGATGAGTGAACTGAGCAGTACGCAAGCCAACCTGAAAAGTGCACAGAGCGAACTGGAATACCAGAAGACAAATTTCGAGCGCTACAAGACGCTTTATGACAAAGGACTGATCAGCGCCAACGACTTCGAACAGGCCCGCCTGTCCTACACAAAAGCCCAGCAGACAGTAGCTACGGTAACACAAAGCGTGAAGAAGGCCAAGACAAACCTGGGCTATGCCACCATTACAAGCCCTATCGACGGGGTCGTCCTGAGCAAGGAGGTGGAAGAAGGACAGACCGTGGCATCCAGCTTCAACACCCCTACCCTGTTTACCATCGCAAAGGACCTGACGGACATGCGCGTGATTGCTGATGTGGACGAGGCTGACATAGGCGAGGTGGTAGAGGGACAACGTGTAAGCTTTACCGTGGACGCTTTCCCCAACGACACGTTCAACGGAGTGGTGACACAGGTACGCCAGGAGGCCACGTCGGAAAGCAACGTCGTGACCTACGAGGTGGTTATCAGCGCTCCCAACGAAGACCTGAAGCTGAAACCCGGACTGACGGCCAACATCACCATCTATACGCTGGAACTGAAAGACGTACTGGCTGTTCCCAACAAGGCCCTCCACTTCAAGCCAAGCGAAGTTATGCTGAACAACGGAGAGACCATAACCGACTGCGAAAGCAAGACAAAGGTGTGGGTTAAGGAAGGGGCAGACCTGAAGGCTTATCCCGTGGAGACTGGTACCACAAACGGTATGCTGACGCAGATTATGAGCGGCATCAATGCTGGCGTCCAGGTAATTACAGATGTGCAGGCCGACTCTCCAGCCATGAAAGAAGCAGAAGGACAGCCACAGAACAGCAACCCCTTCATGCCTCAACCAAGAAACAACAAAAGGAATAAACAAAACCAGCAGAAGAAATAATGGCTGACGAAAAAAAGAACAACGAGACCAACAGGAGGGTCGTTATCGAACTGCAGAACGTCAAGCGCGATTTCGTGGTCGGAAACGAGACGGTACATGCGTTGCGTGGTGTTTCGTTCAAGATCTACGAAGGGGAATTCGTCACCATCATGGGTACTTCGGGTTCCGGCAAAAGTACATTGCTGAACCAGCTCGGTTGCCTGGACACCCCCACAAGTGGTGAGTTTATCCTGGACGGAACGCCTGTACGCAAGATGAAACGAAGCGAACGTGCAAAGCTCCGCAACAGGAAGATCGGATTCATCTTCCAGAACTATAATCTGTTGGCACGCACGACGGCTGTGGAGAACGTGGAACTGCCCCTGATGTACAACAGCAGCTATACGGCCAAGATGCGCCGAAAGGCTGCGACAGAGGCATTGCAGGCCGTTGGTCTGGGTGACCGACTGGAGCACAAGAGCAACCAGATGAGTGGTGGACAGATGCAGCGCGTGGCCATAGCCCGTGCATTGGTCAACAACCCGGCCGTTATCCTGGCCGACGAGGCAACAGGTAACCTGGACACACGTACCAGCTTCGAAATCCTGGTGCTGTTCCAGGAACTTCACCGCCAGGGACGCACCATCATTTTCGTTACCCATAATCCGGAGATTGCTCAATACAGCAGTCGCAACATCGTGCTGCGCGACGGAATGATCCGTGAGGACGTAGAGAATACCAACATACTAAGTGCAGCAGAAATGCTGGCTTCATTACCCAAACCCGTTGATGAATAACAAATGAATCTGAAAAACCTACTGAAAGTGGCCATCACAGCCATCCTGAGCAATAAATCCAGAACATTGCTCTCTACATTGGGTATTATCATCGGAGTGGCTGCCGTCATCACCATGATGGCTATCGGCCAGGGCTCCAAGGACAGCATCCGGCAGGATCTGGCCAAATGGGGTACCAATCTGCTGACGGTACGCCCCGGTGGCGAGAGACGAGGAGGCGTTCGCCTGGACCCATCTGCCATGCAGACGCTGAAAATGGCTGATTATGAAAGCATACGCGACGATGCCACGCTCATTACCCACATAAGTCCCGAAATAACCTCAAGCGGACAGGTTATCTACGGAGCCAAGAACACCAACACAACCGTGTACGGCGAAAACTCCGACTATATGACCATCAAGCTATGGGACATCGAAAACGGCGAATGCTTCAACGAGGAGGACGTCAGGAAAAACGCAAAAGTATGCGTGGTGGGCAAGACCATCGTACAGGAACTCTTTGGAGACAAGAACTATAACTGCGTAGGGAAGAACATACGCTTCAAAAACATTCCGCTCCGTATCGTAGGTGTCTTGAAAGGAAAGGGATACAACAACTGGGGTATGGATCAGGACAACGTGATCATAGCTCCCTATACGACGGTCATGAAACGAATTGCCGCTCAGACGTATTTCAACACCTTCAACCTGAGTGTTATGAGCGAGGAACTGAGCGAGGATGCCATAGAGCAAGTAACGAAGATTCTGCGCAACAACCACAAGCTGAAAGACGATGTAGAGGATGACTTTACCATCCGTAGCCAACAGGAAATGATGGAAACCATGACCAGTACGATGCAGACCGTTCAGACGGTTTTGGTTGTGGCTGCAGCCTTCTCCCTATTAGTGGCTGGCATCGGCATCATGAACATCATGCTGGTGAGCGTTACGGAAAGAACGAAGGAAATCGGCCTGCGCATGAGTGTGGGTGCCAGAGGCAAGGACATCAGCAGACAGTTCCTTATCGAGAGCGTGATGATAAGCCTGACAGGAGGAGTGATAGGCATAGGACTGGGATACCTGTTCTCGTGGATAGCCATGCAGATGGGCTTCCCGTCATCGGTACCGCTATGGAGTGTGGCCGTCAGCTTCGGCGTATGCGCCCTGATAGGCCTCTTCTTCGGATACGTTCCTGCACGCAAGGCTGCGCGTATGGATCCGATAGAAGCTCTGCGCTACGAGTAAAAACATCTTAATATTAGCATAAAAATAACATAAATATGAAAAAACTATTCATCTTCATGCTGATGGCACTCCCTCTGATGTGCCAAGCAAAGGGAAACGATGACAGCAAGTACCTGAAGGGTGCCGTACCCGAGGAGAACGGTATCGTCACGTTCCGAAAGACCATATCTGTAGAAGGCAAGAGCCAACAGGAAATTTACAGTATCATGAGCCACTTCGTCCAGAAGGCATTAATAGCACCTGCTATCCAAGGTGAGCGTACACGTATCATATCGGACGGCAAGGCCGACGGCAAGATCGTTGCACGTGTAGAGGAATACATGATATTCAAGCAGCAGATCCTGAATCTGGACCGCACCCGTTTCCGTTATCAGCTCAACGTGCAGACATCCGACGGAAAAGCTGAATTGGTGCTGACTCAGATCTCCTATTATTACAACGAGAACATGGAGGGAGAAGCTGGAGAATCCTACAAGGCAGAAGAGTGGATAACCGATGCCGAGGCGCTGAACAAGAAAGGAACGAAACTATATCCTCGTAGCGGTAAATTCCGCCGTCTGACCGTAGACCGTGTGAACGCCATCTTCACCAATGCCGAGGATGCATTCTATAAGAAACAAAGGTAGAAATGATGTCTGGGAAAAAAGACGAAGAACTGTCACAGGAGGAACTACTCGAACGTATCCGCAGGAAACGTGCAAGGGTTGGACAGGCCGATGACATACGCAAATACCTGAACATAGCATTCCTGGTATTGGCGGGCATTGGACTTGTTTGGTACTATACGACAGACACACACAAGATACCTGCCTTGGCCGTAATAGGCGTGGGAATGGTGTTGAAAATCGTGGAATTCGTCCTTCGATTCATTTAGTAAAAGGAGAATAGGTTGGCAAACAGGATGTTGAGGACAACGGTTGCATGGCTCATGCTCATTGTATTGAGCTGTCTGACCGTACAGGCACAAACCAGAAGATTGCAACAATCGCCCGATTCCCGCTCACGCAACGGCAGTATTCAGGATGGGGCGGGCAATCGTTTGTCTTGGGGCGACGGCACCAATTCCGACATGATGGACGACGAAAGAACGGGAAGCAGCGGCCGAGGAAGAGGCCTTCGTAGTCGTGGAGGTAAGGATGAAGAAGAGGATGAGGAAGAAATCCCCATCGGACAGTTCCAATGGCGTATAGACCCACGACTGGGAACCATCATCGAATCAGCCAACGCAGATACCGTTGTGCATAACTTCCAGAACTTTAACCTCACAGAAGGTTATACCGGACAATATTCCATGTTGAGCAACCTGGGGTCTCCCCGTCTGAATCGCGTTTACATGAACCGCGAGGAACATGGCAATTTCATGTTTCTCGATCCGTTAAGCTTTTTCCGGGGCTCCCTTGCAGATTTCCGATTCACGAATACCCTGAGCCCCATAACGAACCTGGCCTATCATAAATGTGGAAACTCGCAGAACGGCGAAGACCGAGTACGGGCCTATTTTGCCACCAATATAAACAAGGTATCTGGACTTGGCTTCAAGCTCGATTATCTCTATGGACGTGGCTATTATCTGAATTCCAGCACCAGTATGTTCGGCGGTACCGCCTATGCCTACCATCTGGGGGAGAAATACAACGTGCATGCCTATGTCAACGTAAACCACATGAAGGAGGGGGAGAACGGCGGTATCGAAGACGATAAGTACATCGAAGACCCCCAGAGCTTCCCCCAAAGCTTTTCCAGCATAGAGATTCCCACGGTACTGTCCCGCACATGGAACAGGAATCACGAACAGACCTTTTACTTGACCCACAAGTTGAATGCCGGTATCTGGCGAGACATCTATGTCCCCGACTCGCTGAAGCCGAAGATGCCTACCGATGCGGAATTCTTCACCCAACTGAACGACAGCATGAAAATCGTGGCCATGGAGGACAGCATACAACGCGGCACTCTGTTAGATTCCCTGCGCACGGTATGGGAACAGGAGCAAGAAGCATCGAAGCCACGCGAATTTATCCCCGTCACCAGCTTCATTCATACATTCGAGCTGAACAGACTGACCCACAATTATATAGCCAAGGAAACGCCTACCAATTACTACACAGACCACTTCTATGGAGAGTGGAACAATGTGGATGACGAGACAAAGGCACTCTGTCTAAGGAACACCCTGGGAGTGGCCCTGCGGGAAGGGTTCAACAAATGGGCGCAAATGGGACTTACCTTTTTTGCAACTCATCGGCTGCGCACCTACAACCTACCCATGATCTATGAGAATGATTTCCTGGGAGAAAAGACATGGACGGAGAACGACCTGTCGTTCGGTGCCGAGTTAAGTAGAATGCAGGGCAAGCTCATTCATTACGACATGGATGGCGAACTATGGACGGCAGGCGAAAAGGCCGGAGACTTTAAGTTAGACGGCAATCTGGATGTAAACGTACACCTGGGAAAGGTAAAGGCTGATTCCATAACCCTGGATACGACAGCCGCCAAGCGGGATTCCATCCAGTTCAAGGCACATGCGATGCTGGCACACGAGACCCCTGATTTCTATATGCGACACTACCACTCACAAAGTGCCTGGTGGGATAACCACGGTCTCGACCGACAGTTGCGCACCCGCATCGACGGTTCTTTGGAATACAGCAAGACGAAGACAAAGCTCTGCGTGGGAGTTGAGAACATCACCAACTACACATATTTCGGTATGCAGAACACCCTGTTGGGCAAGGACAGCACAAGCCTGGTACCCGCAGATTACAGTCATAGCGTTGCCGTGATGCAGGAAGGCGGAAACGTACAGGTGTTCAGCGCGACCCTGTCACAGGATTTCAAGGTAGGCCCCCTGCATTTGGATAACGAGGTAACCTATCAGACGAGCAGCAACCAAGAGGTTTTGCCACTTCCCGACCTGTCGGTGTACTCCAACCTCTATCTACTCTTCCATATAGCCAAGATTCTTCGCGTACAACTGGGGGGCGACGTACGTTATTTCACCTCCTACTATGCTCCGGACTTTGCACCAAACATCCAGCAGTTTGCCGTACAGGACAACCACTACGCGCGTGCCAAAGTGGGCAATTACCCCATCGTGAACGTTTATCTTAACATGCATTTGAAACATTGCCGCATCTATTTGGCAATGAATCATATCAATCAAGGGTCAGGCCATGCTTTCTGGGCGCCCCACTACCCCGTCAATCCCCGTTCCTTCCATTTCGGCGTCAGTTGGAACTTCTTCAATTGACCCCCACATCAGACAACGGCTGAAAGAGAAGACGGAATACAGCAGGGAAACAATGTAAACCATCAGCAAAAAGGCAAGCGGAAACAGGACATAGAACGAGGTGGGCAGATTGGCCAGATCTCCCATGGCGCGTGCTTGTATGGCCTGTGTGTTTACCAACAACATAACCAGTAGAGGAAGGGAAGCCACCATGCTTACCAGGAATACAACGATGAAGTTCAGTAGGTTAAAGGAAAACAAACTGCCGAAATTTCGCAAGCCTACGACATAGCCGCCCATACACCCCAGCAAGGGTGTTTCGGCATAAGAGACCTTCATCATACAGTATTCAAGTGGCGTGACCACTATCCATAGAACCACCAAGCCCACAATGGCATACCAGTAGCTGATACCCGTCAGGGAGGGCAACAAGATGCACACGATGGACAGAACGACCAACAGACAAATGATAATCAGGTTCAAGATGTTACGTAGTGTACGCCTCCATGCGTCCCCTTTTAACGCATACCACTTCACATCCGGCACATAGCCGAGTTGTGTCCAACGACGAAGCAAGGCATCAGTCTGTCCCGCTAGAAACAGGACGCCCACGATGGGCAAGATGGCCGTCAACAAGATTGAGGGCCATAGGTAACGGCTCAACATACCAATATGATCCAAGCCCGTCTTCCAGCCCAGCAACAAACTCTTCACGTATGACCGGTCATGGTTCATCACCTTCACCGAATCATTCACCTTTTCATTTATATTATCTTTCGTTTCCATAGAATTGCTTTTTCTTGTTATCATGCTATGATACCGGTTTATTTGTTCACCTCGGGATAAGTAGAGCAGAAAGCATTCTTCAACCTATCCACATAACGCCTCGCCTCGAACTTGGCCATGGGCAAATCGTGCAGGAGATAGTTGCCACAGGTGGCAGGCGTTGTCCCCGGCACCTCGCCCTCGAAATCCACCACGAACTGGAAGGCCTCAATCATCAAATCGCGGATTACCTCCGGTTCGTACAGTCCCCTCATAATAAGGTAGTTACCAGTCAGACAGCCCATAGGTCCCCAATAGACAATATAGTCCTTCCAGTCGGGATTGTTTCTAAGATAAGTTGCCACTAAGTGCTCAATCGTATGAATGGCACCATTACCCAAAGCAGGTTCACGATTGGGAGCCGTCATACGAATGTCGTAGGTTGTCACGTCCTCACCGCCCACACGGTCCTTACGGGAAATATAAATGCCGGGCATCAAATTCGTATGATCCACGGCGAAACTGGGAATCAAATCCATAGTATCTCTTCTTTTCTTAAATTTTATGCAAAGATACGATTAAGCATGAGAAAAATCAAATGTATTTGTATTTTTCAGAGTATATCTCAACTGTCATTTGAGCGTCCACGTCTGTCCTGCCTTCAAATGAACGGGGCCGTTGGTGATACCGATTATTTCGAAGTCTCCTTCGTGCTTTGCTTTCAGGCATACACGGCATACCTTGCCGTCCTTCCATTCTGCAGAGATTTCCGCACCACCACGTACGCATAATCCGCTGAAACGCCCGTTTTTCAAGGCCGAAGGCAATGCCGGAAGTAGTTCGATGGTACCGGCATGGCTCTGCACGAGCATTTCAGCGATTCCGGCAGCACCACCGAAACTGGCATCAATCTGAAATGGTCTGGTGCAGAAAAGATTCGGATAGGTGCCATGTCGCTGTTCTGTTGCGGGACGCATGAGATCCGTCAGAAGTTTGTATGCATGCTCCCCTTCATGCAAGCGTGACCAAAAATTGACTTTCCATGCCGCAGGCCAACCACCACCTCCTTCACCGCTTATTCCATCGCCGCGCATTTCAAGCGAGCGTCGGGCCGCTTCTGCCAGTTCAGGCGTTCGGACCATGGAAATTTCATCACCGGGATAGAGTCCGTACAAATGCGAGCAATGGCGATGCTCAACTTCGGTCTCAACGAAAGGTTCTAGCCACTCCATAATCCTGCCGTCCTCACTTATGGTGGTAGGCATAATTTTGGAGCGTTTCTCCTCGAGTGTGGTGCAGAAGTCCTCGTCCACACCAAGTATGGAGGCAGCCGTCATCACGTTGGTGAATAGTTCGCGTACTATCTGGTTGTCCATGGTGGAACCGGCGCAGATACTAGCCCTTTTGCCGTTCGGCATGAGGTAGGCATTCTCCGGGGAGGTCGTAGGCGCGGTTACCAGATAGTGACTGCGGGGGTCTTCAACCAACATATCCACGAAGAACAGCGCAGCCTCCTTCATCACAGGATATACATCGGCCAGGTAATCCTTGTCCATGCTATATTCATAGTGTCTGTACAGGTGCTGGCAGAGCCATGCGGCGGAAGTATTGGTAGCCCCCCAGCTCGGGTGTTCGCCGGGAGCTGTGAACTGCCATACGTTGCCCAGGATATGGGTAACCCATCCACGTGAGTTATAGAAGACCTTGGCCGTATGCCTGCCGCTCTCTACCTGTTGCTTAGTCCATTCTATCAACGGCAGATGCAGTTCGCCCAGATTACCTGTTTCCGCGGGCCACAGGTTCATCTGAGCATTAATGTTCAGATGAAAATCGCCGTTCCATGGCGTATGGATGGTATTGGCCCAGATTCCTTGGAGATTGGGAGGGAGGCACCCCGGACGAGTAGAGGCGATGAGAAGATAGCGTCCGAACTGATAATAGAGGCTTACGAGCGAAGGATCGTTGTGATCTCTGGCAAAGGCTTCCAACCGCTTATCCATGGGTAATGCCTCACGTGCGGCATCATGACCGAAATCAACATTCACCCGACCGAAAAGTTCCCCGAACCCGGCTTTGTGGGCAGAAAGCAACTCTTTCCATGACTTGCGAGTTGCGGCATCCACCTGTTTCCTGAGGATTCCGGCATAGTCGTCTCCGTAATAATCTGTCTTCATGCCCACCAGGATGATTGCCTCGTCCGCATTGGATACCTTCAAATTTCCGCCCTCGGTTACCAAGTCCCCATCTTTCGGCAACAGGACGCGTACACGACCCTCGTATTTCAACCCCGTCAGCTCGGTATCTTCATCCTTTTCCGTACCTGCATGCAGGCGACCCCTATACATCAAATCCCCATCCTCTATGCTGCATACAGGCTGCCATTCCGACTTAAACTGTATGTTTGATTCTCGATCCATAGTGATGCTGAAATCCAACGCCTTCGGCTTGTCGGAACTGAGTCTGATGGCAATCACGTCATCTGCATAGGAAGCAATAACCTCACGTTTATAGTTGACACCATTCTGGGTATAGGTTACCGTGGCAAGGGCATCAGCAAGACTCAGTTCGCGGCGATAATTGCTGACCTCTCCCTGCATGCCGTAATCGATATTGAGGTTTGCGAACAGCTGATATCCCCCGTATGGCTTGTCGTAGGATCTGGCGTAATAGGACCCGCCTCCTGCACATGTAAAAGTCCTATAAACCAAGTCCTGAGCCTCGTCATTGCGTCCTTGGAAAAGCAGGGAACGTATTTCCGGCAGATATTGTAGCGCATCGGGATTGTCCGTATTCTGCTTGCTTCCCGACCACATTGAACTCTCGTTCAGCACATATTTCTCATGTGAAAGACCACCGTCTGGCATCACGCCGATACGGCCGTTTCCCAAAGGTAATGTCTCCTCCCACACCTTTGCCGGCTCATCGAAATGGTATGACAGGGATGGATCCGATATTGATTCGGAACAACAGGAACCGAACAGAATCATTGTTATGCCGAGCAGTACTGCCGTCGCACCAAAAGAATGGAGTCTAAAATTCATTTTCGAGAAATATTAAAAAAGTATTTAAATTATCAGAATATGCTGCAAAAATACACATTTTCGGCCTAAAGCACAACTTTCACGCCCAATTTCTACGACAAATTATACCCCAACCCTTTCTTGGGAGAGAAAGTATATCGAAGGAAGGCCCTACGGTCGCGAGGAGCCATCTGCATGAGGTTGTAGCATGTGGAACCGGTGACGGCTGCTCCGAAGCCATCCATTGTCTGGTACGTTACGGCCGGATACATGCGCAGTATCGTGGACGAGGTGGAGGAACGGGATAAACTAAGCGTTCCCTGCTGGAAAACCATCTGACGGTCGGAGGTGCTGACAATAGTACGTACCTTCCCAGCCATAAGGAAGGAAGGCACGAAAACCAGAGTTAGAAGAAGCGCGAAGGTGAAAATCGTGCGTCTCATTTCTTACACAGGGAGAAACCTGTCAGGTAATAGTCAGAGAAATGGTAATCCTGACCTGGGGCCTGACACTGGACGCCGTTCCATCCTCCGGGATCCATGATGCCGGTAAGGTCGCTATAATGGGGACCATAGACATTACGCAAAGAACCTACGATACGGACACAAATGTCGTTCTCGCCCTTCTTTAAGTATGGACTGACATCCAGCTGATAAGGGGGATAGGAGGCGATGATGCCGGCACTCTGGCCATTGACAAAGACCTGGCTCATCGTGCCGTTCCAATCATCTAGCTGGACATAATAGCCCTGAGAGGTATCGCTGATGTTCCATCGGCGGCTGTACATCATGTCCCATCCATAGAACGGATAACCCTGCTCGCGCCAACTGGACGTGGTGAGGGCATCCACCGATTTCTGGATACTGAAACCGCGTTCGGCGGGCTGGAGGCTGAAATGCCCCTGAAGGAAGACGGGGGCTACCTCGGCATGCATACTCATGTGGGGCAGATGCAGACAGAGGGTGTTCTGACCCTGGCGGACATACTGGCCAATGGGGAACACACCGGTACGGGCATCCAGGAGGGAACGACCCTCGGATTGCACTTCATTGCCGTTGATGGTTACCGACCAAATATCGGGGCGTTCCACGATGGCCTTCATATCGGCCATATCTACCCCACTGCCCACGGTAAAGGGATATTCAACGGTGGTTTTTCCACGAGTTATCGTATCGGCCTCCAAGGTATTGCGTTTGAACTGAACGCTACATTCCCATGGGTTCCGCATTCCGAAATAGTCGAAGAGGATACGTGCAGCATCCACGGTATATACAGCATCGCAGCGGGTTCCGTCTATGTCTATGTTACAGAAATCCAGATTCAGGATGTTCGGCTGGACGGGACTGACGCTGATGTCTGAGGATGGGGGCAAGGGCGTGCCGTTGAGCACGGCGAAAGATGCCATGTCCGCTGATTCTGCATTTTCCAGTTTCTGAATGGAGGCGAAATAGAGTGCGCTACCCACGGGAGGAAGTTGCAAGCGAGCAGTAAGGGTGCCATCCGTGGCTTCCGATTCCTGGAATATACGTCCGCTCATGGCATCCAGACGATAGAGATACTTGCCTGGTAGAGTGAAGTTGGCTGATGCATCCTTCTCAGTGGAGGAATTGGCAAAGAACAGCAACTGGCCATCGTCATAGATACGGCGCTGATGATAGAGATCATTGCTGCAAAGGTCGGTAACGAGGAACTCTGACTCCTCGGCCGAGAGGGCCAGCAGCTCGGAGGGTTGGTTCATGAAAAGCAGATTGTCTGCTTGATTCTGCCAGAAAGTTTTCAGTTCTTCGTTCTCCTCGCCATCCAGCATCGTGGGACGGGAATAAGCCACCAGACGACCACCACGCTGTACGAAGCTCTTCAAGAGTTCGAACGTGGGTGATTCCAGGTTCTCCATAGCAGGTGGCAGGACAACCGTAGTATATCGGCGCTCGCCCACCCGGAACTTCTTGCCCAGAACAAGGCCACAGTCCTTGATGATATCCTCGCTGCCAAGGTCATATTCCAGCTGGTTCTTTTCCAACTTCGTGATGAAGGATTGGAAAGTCTGCCCTATCTCCATCAGATTCCCTTCGTCGCTATACGTTCCATAGAGCCACAGCGTAGTGGTGGGCTCAAGGATGAGGATGTCGTTCAGCTGTTCACCCTGACTGAGGACGAGGGAGAGTCGACCGAAATAATCGTTCTGCGTGTGATACTGGTCCCACCACGGGGCAATAGAGGTGAACACGTCGGGATAATCGTACTTGCGAGAACCCGTAACCGTCATGTGACACAGGTGCTGATTCATGAAATTCACGCCCAAGGCATATTCCCAGTCACCGAGTCGCTTGAAATCCTGGAATGACTCATCCCATCCTCCACCACCATAGGTTTCGCTCAGGGTGCGCACATAACCTTTCTGATTGGCCACGCTACGCAGTTCCTTGACGGCACGCACATTTCCAAACTGCGCCATGGGGCTCTCGTCGTTGAACTGGTTGAACAGCATGTCGATAGCCGGCAACTGATGCCAGGCGTACATGGCCATATTGTCGGGTCCTTCGGTCAGACTGGGCCACCCATGTTCCCAATAATGGCCCGTCCAGTACAGGTGATGCTTCTCGGTATAGGCGAACCAAGGCTTGCTCCAACGCTCGATGAACATCTGCAAGAGGGTGGCGTTATAGTCGTGGCGCACTTTCTTCCAATTGGCCACCCTTTCGCCCAGCAATGGCCAGGAGGTGGCCAAATCATATCCCCAACGCTGACGGAAGAAATCGAACAGGTCGGACGTCCAACGGCAATGCCCCGGACAGGGTGTCTGGATATTGGGTTCATCCGTGAAAGTTCCTTTTACCACAGTTCCCAATTCCTGACCAAATTCCTTCTCATAGCCACTCATGGTTACCTCGATGAACTTCTCCGTAACACCTTGGTGCAAAAGGTCTACATAGGGGAAACCAGCATTCCAAGCGGTGGCACCACGATACCCCTTGTCGTACACATAATAGGATCCTTCCTGTCCTTTATATTCGGACAGTTGCGAAGTGATGTCGGTAAAGCTGTCGCCATCGCGTTTCAAGCACAGGAAACAGGAATCGGGTACCGTGGAAGAATGTCGGCCAACAAGTGCCTGACCCTCGTTGTAGGATTCTGGCATCTGGTCGGGGACATGCCCGCCGGCGAAACCGCTGGGGTAGGAATTTTCGTCGTATATCCATATATCCATGCCGAGTTCCTTGCCCTTTTCCACACTATAACGCCATAGACGGAACCACTCATCGGACAGGTATTCCGTTTCTAAACCGGGACGGGGATGGACGAAGGCACCGCCAAAACCTTGCTCTTTCATTTCGGTCAGGGTGCGGTCAATGTCCTCGGTAGTAACGTCGGTATTCCATACCCACAAGGGAGCCGAACGATACTCCTTGCCTGGATTGGCAAACTGTGCCTGCAAACGGGAGAACTTCATCTCCTTTGTCTGGTCGGGAGAGGTGGAATGATTTCCACTTCCACAAGAGGAAAAAAAGGCTGTCATGGAAACAACCGTCAACAATACAGAAAATCGTTTCATATCGATATAAATTACAAATTCTTTCATGCAAATGTACCATTTTCTTTGCAAGAAACACAAAAGGAAGATTTTATTTATGCTTATTTTGTCAATATTTAAAGGAAAATGTGTAATTTTGAATAAAATTATTCATGCCTTCTATAAAGCAGGGAAAGAGAAATGGAAAAAAAGGAAATAAAATGGGGATTCATCGGATGTGGTGAAGCAACGGAGAAGAAAAGCGGGCCGGCATTCAGCCAAGTTGCTGGTTCGAGCGTGGTGGCCGTGATGAGTCGTAGTCAGGAAAAAGCACGTTCTTATGCAGAAAAAAACCACATAGCCAGATGGTACAATGATGCACAGCAACTGATCAATGACCCGGAAGTGAATGCCGTGTATATCGCCACACCACCGTCCTCGCATGCCACATACGCCATCATGTCCATGAAGGCAGGGAAACCGGTATATGTAGAGAAGCCGTTGGCAAGCAGCTACTTTGACTGTCAGCGTATAAACCGCATTTCCGAGCAGACAAAAATACCATGCTTCGTGGCTTATTACAGGCGCTATCTACCCTATTTCCAAAAGGTTCGTCAGTTGGTCAACGATGGTGTCATAGGAAATGTCATCAACGTACAGATTCGGTTTGCCGTTCCCCCACGGGATCTGGATTACAACAGGACCAACCTGCCATGGCGCGTACAACGGGACATCGCCGGAGGCGGATATTTCTACGATCTGGCTCCCCACCAAATAGACCTGCTGCAAAACATTTTCGGCCCTATCACCCATGCCAGAGGCTACCATTCCAATAGAGGCGGCCTTTACGAAACAGAAGATACCGTGAGCGCAGCATTCCAGTTTCACAACGGTTTGCCCGGAAGTGGTTCGTGGTGCTTCGTAAGCCATGAAAGCGCAAAGACCGACCGCATCGAGCTGATTGGCGACAAGGGGCAGATCTGTTTCTCCGTCTTCACTTACGAACCCATAGCCTTGCACACAAGTCAAGGCCGGGAAGAAATAAAAATAGGAAATCCACTTCACGTGCAGACTCCACTCATACAAAACGTTGTGGAACACCTGCAAGGAAGGTCCATCTGTACCTCCGACAGTATAAGTGCTACCAGCGTGAACTGGGTAATGGACAGAATTTTGGGTAAAATGTAATTTTAACTATGGTTTATAAAAATTGTGCATTACGCATTATGATTTATGAATAATAATATTTACCTTTGCACGAAATAATAAATTTCAACGATTATGAACAACATACAAACTATGAACCATGCAGCGGACAACCTGCGTATTCTGGCTGCATCAATGGTGGAAAAAGCTAAAAGCGGACATCCTGGCGGTGCCATGGGTGGAGCCGACTTTATCAATGTTTTATATAGCGAATACTTGCTATTCGACCCACAGAACCCGACTTGGGTTGGGCGCGACCGTTTCTTTCTGGACCCCGGTCACATGGCTCCAATGCTGTATGCCGAACTGGCTTTGATCAAGAAATTCTCGCTCGATGAGTTACAGCAACTGCGCCAATGGGACTCTCCTACTCCCGGGCACCCCGAGGTTTGCTACGAAAGAGGTATAGAGAACAGTAGCGGCCCTCTGGGACAAGGACATGCTTATGCCGTGGGTGCTGCCATTGCAGCAAAATTCCTGGCAGCACATACTGGGAACCCGACTTTCCAACGCGAAACAATCTATGCCTATATAAGTGACGGAGGCGTTCAGGAAGAAATAAGTCAAGGTGCTGCACGCATCGCCGGAACATTGGGTTTGGACAACCTGATTATGTTCTATGATTCCAACGACATTCAACTCTCTACGGAAACAAAAGTTGTCAGCATCGAAAATACGGCCAAGAAATATGAGGCTCTGGGATGGGAAGTCATCGAAATAGACGGAAATGACGTAAATCAAATCCGTATGGCTCTGGACAAGGCCAAAAGCGTGACAGGAAAGCCCACGCTTATCATCGGAAAATGCATCATGGGAAAGGGTGCTCGTCAGGCCGATGGCAGCAGCTATGAGCGTAACTGCAAGACTCATGGCGCACCATTGGGTGGTGATGCCTATCGCAATACCATACAGAACCTGGGCGGAAACCCAGACAATCCATTCTGCATCTTCCCCGATGTTGAGGCTGTCTATGACGCACGACTGAAAGAGCTCGCCCTGATAGCGGAAACCCGTTATAAGGAAGAGGAAGAATGGGCAAATAACAATCCGGAAAAGGCCAAGCAACAAGCCGACTGGTTTGCCAAACGTCTGCCTGATTTTGACTGGAAGAGTATTCAGCAGAAAAAGGGTGATGCTACCCGAAATGCGTCCAGCGCATGCCTAAGCGTATTGGCAGAAAACATACCGAACATGATTGTGGCCTCTGCCGACCTGAGCAATTCAGACAAGACAGACGGATTCCTGAAGAAAACACATAATCTGCAAAAAGATGACTTCAGCGGTGCCTTCTTTCAGGCTGGCGTAGCAGAGCTAACCATGGCTTGCTGCTGCATCGGCATGACACTACATGGTGGAGTCATTGCCGCCTGCGGTACTTTCTTTGTTTTCAGCGACTATATGAAACCGGCCGTTCGTATGGCTGCCCTGATGCAGCTGCCCGTGAAATTCATCTGGTCACACGATGCATTCCGCGTTGGAGAGGATGGCCCTACACACGAGCCCGTGGAGCAGGAAGCACAGATTCGTCTGATGGAGAAACTGAAAAACCACAGCGGGAAAAACTCTATGCTGGTACTTCGTCCAGCCGACAGCGAGGAAACGACAGAATGCTGGAAATTAGCGTTGGAGAACAACGACACCCCCACAGCCTTGATTCTTTCCCGCCAGAACATAGAGAACCTGCCAGAGGGCAATACCTACGAAGATGCCGGACGAGGAGCCTACATTGTTGCCGGTAGCGACGAGAACCCAGACATAATATTCGTTGGAAACGGTTCAGAAGTAAGCACGCTTGTAGCCGGTGCCAACCTGTTGCGCAAGGAAGGCATAAAGATTCGTATCGTAAACGTACCAAGCGAAGGATTGTTCCGCTCACAACCGATTGCATATCAGAACCAGCTCATACCAACAGGCAGCAAGGTATTTGGCTTGACGGCCGGATTACCCGTCAACCTGCAAGGGTTCCTCATTGGTGCCGACCCCAAGAGTACAATCTGGGGATTGGAAAGCTTTGGTTTCAGCGCTCCGTATAAGGTATTGGACGAGAAACTGGGCTTTACGGCACAGAACGTGTACGAACAGGTTAAGAAAATCCTCTAATCGACCAGAAGTAGATATGAAGATAGGATTGGCATCGGATCACGCAGGATATACCCTGAAAAAGCACGTCACAGAATACCTGCAGGAAAAAGGCATCGAATACCACGATTTCGGAACGTACGACGAAACGAGTTGCGACTATCCCGATTATGCCCATGCCCTGGCAAGTTCTATGGAAAGAGGCGAATACGAACAAGGAATAGCCATCTGTGGAAGTGGCGAAGGCATCAGCATGACGCTAAACAAGCACCAACAGATAAGGGCAGCTCTCTGCTGGATACCCGAAATAGCCCATCTGAGCAGGCAGCACAACAATGCCAACGTACTGGTTATGCCAGGACGCTTTATCTCAAACGAAGAAGCGGACAGCATAATGAACGAATTCCTGAATACGGAATTTGAGGGCGGAAGGCACGCCAACAGGGTAAACAAGATTCCTGTCCAACCATAGGCACTTGTTACCTTTACGCCTCAGACAACAAAATTGCAGAAAACAAAGGTTCCGCATATACATGTCCATTCGACATTACCCTATATGCGGAACCTTTATTATTTTATCAAGACTTTACGTACACGTCCTTTCATCGGACGAACCACATAGACACCTTTATGTAGTCGCAGGCGCTTTATTTCATCGGCATAACATTGGCAGATATAACTGCCGTCCAAACTGAATATACGGACAAGGCACTCACTTTCGGGTACCAGAGGAATCGCATCATAATCCGTTCTGACCTCTGCGCTGGCATAGGAACTGTTCAGATAGCAGTCACTCATAGCACGTATGCATACCCTATAATTGCTATCATCTTCCAGATTATCGAAATCGTATTCAGTACATGTCAGGCTATCAGCTATATAGACAAGTTCATCGTCCTGATACAGCATGATACGATAGCATTCGGCATTCACCACTTCCTCCCATCTGACGCCGAACTCATTCGTCCCCACGCCATAGACATAGATTTCTTCGGGAGCATTCAACGTGCCAATGGGGGCAAATTTCAACGTGATGGTTCCATCAGACTCTTCGGAAATATCACAGATATCCTTTCCCATATAGCCACCGGAAAACACTTCGTTCGCAGGAACAGAGGTTGCCGTAAGTTCATAATTGAACGTATCGCCCGGATAAAGGTTCCCTGCCAGACAAGCTTTCCATTCCTGCACATCCGCTGCAGCATTCGTTCCCCGATAGTTGTTATTGGCCGCAATGATGGTCATCCTCTGGTGCGTGGCATCCGCATTGACTCGGTTGCTCGTCCAGCGAGTTTGCACATAATCCACATGCGTTACCTGCAAGCCATGTCCAAAAAGTCCCACAGCATCATCCCATCCGACTGGCTGACGGTTCTCAATAATATAGTATTCATCGGGATTCTCATCGTTGACTATCTTATACCCGATGCCCTTTTCTGCAAAAGGATTTATGTGCAGGGTGGCTGGTCCATTGATGGTTTCCAAAGGTCTCCACCCCATAAAATCACGCTCGTATGCGGTATAGTTCCCTGGATTGTAACCGGCATTCCCATATTCGCCATAATCCATCACGCTCCATATATCCATTCCGAATGCCACATTATTCGTATCATAGAAATCAGGAAGGCCCAAAGTATGGCTGAACTCATGGATGAATACTCCTACTCCATCGCCCTTTGTGCTGAGTGCATGCCCGTTTTCATCCTTTTCGTCCGGACGGCACTCGCATGTGGCCGCGCTGGTCGTGAAACGAATGCCATCGATTGTAAAAGAAGACGAGGATTCCTTCGGCCAAATGGCATCCTCATCATCGCTACTGTTTTCTCCCAAACCGGCATAGACAAAAAAGACCATATCAATGTCGCCGTCTCCGTTGTTGTCAAAAAGCGACCAGTCTCCTCCGAATGCTTCAAGCGCCTTGGCTATGGCTTCATTGCGGAAGAAGTTGAAGTTTACGTCAGACGAATAACTTGAATTCTTTCCATAAAAGGCATATTCCTTCTCCAGCGTCACAGGACCGATGACCGTAAATTCCGGCAGGAAAGCACTATCGCTCTGCTCCACGAAATAATCGCGTATGCTGCCATGGCTCCCGTGGTCCGTATATATCTGCCCGTCCATCGTACCATTACAGTATTTCTGGTAATAGCCATTCACCTCGGCATCCGTAGGGCATACGGAAAAAGCCTTGTCGGAAAAAGCCACCAGAACCACAGGTATATGCTTCACACCAATACTGCCAATGGATGCCGTCTCACGAAGCCCCAAAGTCAAGGGAACACGTCTTGTCGGTTCCTCGCGTAGAAAAAAGTAGTCCTCGGGAGTCAGATAGGTACGCATAACTCCCTTCTCTCCTTTTTCGGCAACCGTACCATCATCCAATATATAATAGGAATGGTCCTCGTTTCCCATCAGGGTCCCCATTACCTGAGAACCGTCTGCCATGTTCAGGCGTTTCCGTATCCGTTCTGCAGGAACCGCAAACAGCTGCATGGTAACGACAAAACAAAAAAAGAATAGGCCGTATTTACGCATTGTCATATAATCTTGCATGCAAAGTTAGTATTTTTTTGCCTCTAAAGCGATATAAAATCGTCCAAACGAACAAATTATTGGTAAAAAAACAGAAAAAAACAAGCAAAAAAGGGCTACATAATAAAATATTTCGTATCTTTGCAACGCAAAACCGAAGCAAGGGGGATTAGCTCAGCTGGCTAGAGCGCTTGCATGGCATGCAAGAGGTCATCGGTTCGAGCCCGATATTCTCCACAAAAAAACAAAGAGGCAACATTTCGTTGCCTCTTGTTTTTATTTATAGGTTCGGTAATTTCCGATTAGAGCTTACCGTCGCTACCCAGCACGTCTGTAATCTTGTGCATGTACATCTTCTTCATGTTCTCGCGAGCAGGCTTCAGATACTGACGAGGATCGAAATGACCAGGATTCTCGTCGAAGTGCTTACGGATAGCAGCCGGCATGGCCAAACGAGAGTCAGAGGCAATGTTGATCTTGCAAACGGCACTCTTGCTGGCCTCGCGCAACTGCTCTTCGGGGATACCTACGGCATCGGGCAACTTACCACCATGAGCGTTGATGGTGTCAACCTCGTCCTGAGGAACGCTGCTGGAACCGTGCAGTACGATGGGGAATCCGGGTAGCTTCTCCTCGATCTGGTGCAGGATGTCGAATGCCAATGGAGGAGGAACCAGCTTGCCGGTCTTCGGGTCGCGAGTACATTGTTCGGGAGTGAACTTGTAGGCACCGTGGCTCGTACCGATAGAGATAGCCAGAGAATCGCAACCGCTACGGGTAGAGAAATCGATAACTTCCTCGGGCTTTGTATAGTGAGAAACTTCAGAAGCAACCTCATCTTCTACACCAGCCAGCACACCCAGCTCAGCCTCAACGGTAACGTCATGCTGGTGAGCATACTCTACAACCTTCTTTGTCAGGGCGATATTCTCCTCGTAAGGCAGAGAAGAACCATCAATCATGACGCTGGAGAAACCATTGTCGATACAATCCTTGCACAGTTCGAAGCTGTCACCGTGATCCAGGTGCAGAACGATCTGAGGCTTTTCGCAACCCAGCTCCTTTGCATATTCAACGGCACCCTGAGCCATGTAGCGCAGGATAGTTCCGTTGGCATAGTTGCGGGCACCCTTGCTCACCTGCATGATAACGGGAGACTTTGTTTCAACGGCAGCCTGAACGATAGCCTGCATCTGCTCCAGAGTGTTGAAGTTGAATGCAGGGATAGCATAACCACCGGCTACTGCCTTGGCAAACATTTCACGGGTGTTCACCAAACCCAATTCCTTGTAACTTGTCATAATGTTAAAACAATTATTAGTAATAAAAGTGAATTTACGAAAGTGCATTCCATATTTCGCGTGCAAAGATAAGCAAATATTACGAATGAAACGGGTCTTTGGATGAAAAATATGGAGAAAAAGGGAAAAAGATACCCGAATGGTTTGGTTGTTTCAAAGAAAAGCGATAAATTTGCACGCTGAAACATAAAAAGGAACCATTACACATATAGTTACCAGCTATATTTACAGAATAAAAACAAAACAAATAAAGATATGAAACAAGGTATTCATCCCGAAAACTATCGCCCCGTTGTCTTCAAGGACATGAGCAATGGCGATATGTTCCTGAGTCGTTCTACATGCAAGTCCAACGATACAATAGAGTTCGAAGGCGAGACCTACCCATTGATCAAGTTGGAAATCAGTAGCAGTTCTCATCCCTTCTACACAGGCAAGAGCAAGTTGGTTGACACCGCCGGTCGTGTAGATAAGTTCATGAGCCGTTACGCCAGAAGCAAGAAGTAATTAGGTACTTGTATCAAAAGTATAAGAGCGTGGTAATCATCACGCTCTTTTTTTGTTTTCGGCCCGCCTTCCCTAAAGGCCAGACACAGCTCTCTGAATCTGCAAATAAACATCGGGCCTTAATGTTAGGTGTTAGATGTTATACATTCCCCTATAGGCTGTTTTTGTTACCTCGGGAGAAAAAAAATGTTTCCTCGGGATGCAACATTCGCTACATCGCGAGGAAACAAAATATCGGGTGTTTCCACTTTTCTTTTTGCGTAACGCAACGTTATGTTACGCTGAAATTACCTTACATTTTTCAGCTCTGTTTTATTAGAGTCCATCCCCGGGTGCAGGGCGGCATGTGCGCCCCTGCTGAGGGCGCACTGGGCTATGCCGCCCCGCACCCGGGGATGGACGTATGTCCTTTTGTTCTGTTTCTTCTGTTTTCTTGTTCTGCGGAGGGTGCCATTATACTGGGAACTACTGGCAGACGGGCCGCACGGACCGTCCGTAGTAGCGGTTGCTGCCGTACCAGTAGAGGCTCCCGTCGGCGTACAGGCTGTACGCGCCGCTGTCGTAGCTGTCGTTGAGCGTCCCCGACCAGTAGTAGCCGCCCGAACCTGCGTAGTTCAGGTAGTCGTCCCAGCGACAGCCGGCAGCGGGGAGGAAGATGGAATTGCCGTTAGGGCCGACAAATTTTCTACCATTTACGCCATTCACGCTTGTCCAAGAACTGGTGCAGCAGTCCATAAGTTCCTCGCATTGGGCAAGCGTGGGCATACGCCAGCTGCCGCCCCATTGCACATGGGCAACATCGTACTGAGTCCCGCTGATTTCCGAACCGATGTACTGGCAGTCATCCCAATCTGAACCATAAGCATACGTATCCCAATTATAGACACCCTTCTCGGCTACCTCGCCCCAGGCGTAGTAGCCGCCGTACTCCTCGGGAGAATTGGCTCCAACATTGCAGCATGCCCACTTCGTACCGGAGGGCAGGCCAAGGTCAATGGCATGGGGATGATGCTCGTCTGTACATCCCTGCAGTCCTAATTTAATTGTTTTTTCCTCACTGTATCCACGTCCGTTATTGGTACCGACAGCATACACCCTCAATGAAAATTCGCCAGAGTTGTTCTTCGGAAAATATTTCTTGTCGATTTTTTGGGTTATGTTGAATTCATATTCTCGTCCAGAGACATCTTGCGTTCCTTCTGCAACAACATCCACATAGCTTGAACTCTTGGTTTTGGAACTTAACTCATAACATACCTTGCTTACATTTTTCACGCTGCATATTGATGCCCTTACCAGCAATCGTACCATAATATCATTACCCGTTTCTGTAGCACCAGTCTGTTCACAACTTAATATCTGTGGGTCTGGATACACATACTCGAACTTTTCTCCGTACTTGATGGTCCACTCTTTTATGAAATTATAACCGCCACTTAGTCCACCTTCTGTCTGCAAATACGGCACGAAATGTATATGACCTACCTGCAAATCCTGAAGAAGAGGTATCTCATAATAAGGCTGGGATACTCTACTGACTTCATAATTGGCGGTTGAATAGTCCTTGTGCGTGTAATCAACCCTGTCATTGCCAGAACGACCAACTACTGAGAAAAACTTTCTCTCACCCTCGTCCAATGAAGCATTATCCGTGATGTTTACTCCGACTTTGAATGAACCGCCAGTTTCTTCGGGAACAATCACTTTGGTTATCTTTGTATTGCATGTCCCATATAATAGTTTTCTTATTAAAGCATAAGAAGCATCCATTAAGCCTCCAACAGCTGCACCGAGAATTACACCGCCCCATCCTGTAAGACCAGACAAAAAGACCGTTACGGTTCCAGCCAAGTCAGTTCCGAGATTCAATATTAAATTGGAAAAATCGGATCGGTTTTCTATTTTCGCCAAATCAATGAAATTATTTATACGCCCTTTTCCATCTATCACAATTCCAACAAGGTCACTTGCCAGTGAACCTTTTCGGCCGTAGTCCATTTGTCTTTTAATCTTTTGATTTCCTGAAATTTTCTCTTTCATGAGCAATTGGCCAGCACCATCGTAAATCTGCATATATTCATTTCCATTCTCGACTACGACAATGCCGGTTTTACCTTCGCCTGTAACGACTTCCAAATTTCCAGTACTATCGAAAATGGCACAAACAGTCTTGCCGACATCTGTATTCTTCATTTCTGAAAGACACATCGTTATTTCACCTGTGGCGGCATCTTGTTGCAAAAGCATATAGGCAGAGGGTACATTGGTCTTGTTCATTAGAACATAGCCTTCATCCCAATCTTGTAAGTCATTTTCCGACATTGGATAAACACCTTGAACTAATGGAGAGAATGAGACACTGTCAATAAGGGACAATGATGTCCTAAATAGGCCATTCGGAGTGTAAACCACCTGCATCTGCCATTCCTGATGAAAGAGGCTGTCCATGTCAAAATGTGAATACGAGATGCTGTCAACACTCGTTTTCGGGATAGCATTAATTTGTCCGTCATTCCGATAAATATACATGGCATCGTTCTGTGCCAAGGCTCCACCCATGAACGTCATGAGGAGCATGAGGGTAAAAATCAACTTCTTCATGGCTTACGGATTTTGAAGTTAGCTGTAGAGGTCTTTATCACATATACGCCATTGGCTCCGGCTGGAAGGGTGACAGCGGCATACCCTTTCCTGTCTGACCTGCCCTTGGCCTGCAGGATGCCGCCAGTGGAATACACCTCCACGCCTGACTGGGGTTCCAGATTGTAGGCCGTCAGTACGCGGTCCTTGACGATGAAACGGACTCCGGCCGACTGCAAAGAGGTCACCTTGTCGGGATCCACATAGGAATAGGTGAACTTGCACACGTCATCGGCAGCGTATGTGATGACGTTCATGTGCGTAGTCAGCACCAAATCCTCTCCCTGAAAGGTGACAACCGGCAGTTCGTCCAGCAGATACGTCACCTGACTACCCGACGCCATCCACAGCGTCATGGCATTTACCTCTTCTGCCTGCGCCTTACCAAAGAGGCAGGACAGAAGGAACACTAAGAACCAAATTTTCTGTTTCATACAATCGTACGTTATATACAAAATCGCTTGCCGTACTCCCTCAAAAGGCATCCACTATCAGATACAAGAAAAGCGTAGGGATTTGTCCTTACTCACCTTCTATCTGGTATCGCCAAACACCACAACTGAAATGAATCTGAAACAACTACCCCACGCCCGATATGCTCGAGCATGGGGCGCGAGGCCGCATGCATGCGAAACATACAGGTGGGCGTTGCCTTGACATTCACCCTTCAGTTTGTGAAATTGGCGATTTCGATAGAAAGGATGAAAGCGCGGAACGCTCTCTTGGTCAAATGGCTGGCATCCCACATTGAATGTGGAAAGGTCCAAATGACAATGCAAATGTACGGATAAATTCATTATACACAAAAATATTAGGGTGAAAAATGTATCAGCAAGGACATCTTTGCCGTAACAGCAACGTAACCCATATCTTTACGATATGAAAACAGCATACTTACGATGGCTAAACAGCATAGTTATGAAACGTAATGTGAAAAGGAAAAAGCGATTTGGATAGGAGGATGCCATAGGCATCAGACAATGGTAGCCAGCCATTCCTATGGCTGGACAATAAGGAACGACAAAACACCATGCCGTCAGGTATGGGACAACAACGGGGGAAATATCGCATACCTTACGGCATGCATATCTCTCCGATATCCTGCCTACCAGCCATAGGAATGGCTGGCTACCAATATCCCATCGCTATGCGATGATTACATAAACAGCAAAGTT
>JAZLIY010000054.1:0-21601 GCA_045617645.1 Bacteroidaceae bacterium
GGCTACGGCTGCCTTCGACACGAACCGCACCCACCTGAACATCTCGAACGCAAGTGGCGTAACGAATACCGTCACCATCCAGGACGGCACCACCACCATCTTCCAGTTCGGGCTGAGCTACGATGACCTGCCAATGGGAGCTTAATCAATGCATAATGCATAATTCATAATGCATAATGCATAATTGATTGATGATGAGGCAATGAGGCGACAACAGGCAAGCGTCTGGAAGACGAGGATCAAGGGACATTGTTCGCATCCGACCACATCTTCGCTTCGCTCGATGTACCCGGTTCTTGACCGCCTCTCCGAGGCTGTAGCGTCCTCCAGACACATCAATCATCAATCATCAATCATCAATCATAAAATCATTCTTGTTATGGAAAAGAAAGAGTTTTGGAAGTTCGTCGTTCAGACGCTTCTGGCAATCCTTTCAGCGATTGCTACCGCTTTTGGAATCAGCTGTGTCAGAAATTGAGTATTTCTGGCAAAGCTGAGAGGTGCAGCACTCGGATGGTACGAGGGGAGATTACATCGCACCGAAGTAACATACGTTAAGTGCAAAGGTGGGAAAACATCCTGTATGGCTATTCTGTAGCGCGTGAATTTTGATTCTGTTATTGTGTGTTTCCCTGCCGTGCTTCGCGCACGGTGGGGGTTTTTGATAATATTCTACAAAAACACAAGGGAATCCAAATGATTTTGTTATATTTGTTTATAATGTTTGAAAACTTTGTTTTCTTTGTTTTCTTTGTTTTCTTTGTTTGCCCCCATAGGGGGGTGCGTGCATAAATTAGAACCGGAGGATTCCGTAAGCCTCGGCTAAAACATTGAAGATTTCGTACACCGTGCCATCCCCGGCACCTCCCACTTCCAAAAAGATGCCTGGCATGTTCTCATCCTCCTGACGGGCCCAGGGGGAGATCATGTCCATATACTGCTCTCCAACTATGCGGTCTTCGTACCTGAGGGTGTGGGGCGCATCACCGGGAACACAGACACGGGCATCTATGTAAGGGTCTGGCAGGAATCCCCAGCGAAGTTTCCCCTTCAAGTCCATCAACTGCACGCACGATCCCATCGTATCTATAAAATCCTGTCGGTAGCATTCCTTTCCCGTCAACTGATACAGATAAAGCACGGCAAAGAGTTTCCACCCTGTCCAACCGTGGGGCGAGTTCATAACCTGATTCGGGGTAAAGAAGATATCGAGGGCTTCCCAGTAACGCTCTGTGGCACCGTGCATGCGACAATCGGGTATGACGTTCTGCTCCAGACAGCGATGCTTCCGTATCATCGCTTCTGCTGCCTCTGCAAACTGCCGGCGTTTCTCTTCGTCCTCCGTCTGGAGACCGGCATAAGCCAACTGAAGGGTGCTGCACGCAATCATGCCATCCTCGAAGGTTAGGTCTCCCTCCGTGCCGATGTTGTCGAGGTGGGCGCGCAGATCCTCGCAAGCCCGAAAAGCCGATTCCCTGTGGCGCTGGGCCTCTTCCTCCATTCCCGCTTCTTGTTCTGCCTTTGCCAGGTCGAAGATGGATTTTGCTGGATAGATGACGCAGGTATAGTGCGAGCCGTTGTTTCTGTAGGAACCGTCTTCCACCTGATGCGAACAGACGTAGTCGCCTATCTTCGATGCCTTGCTCAAATAGTCCATGCTGCCCGTGGCACGCCACAAGTCCACGAACATGCCCACCAACGTACTCCAGTTCTGGATTCTGTGCGGATAGGCATTTTCCCGGGGAATCCACGTAACCGTATCGATGATTCCGGGCAGTTGCCTGAGGAAGCGTTCCCTCAGCAGGTCATCCCTTTCCTTGTCAGGCTTTATCCGAGCGGCCTTGAAGGCTGGATAATAGCCGTAGTACTGCTCACAGGAGCCGCCCATGAGGGGTTGACACTCTTCCTGCACATACCTGCGGACCTTGTCGAGATACCACTCCCACGGTTCCCTGACATAGATGCTGGCTTCCGAGGTGTGCCCGTTCTGGCAAACCGTAAGGGTGTGGAGCCCTTTCTCCGTCCATCCGCCCAAGGTACTTTTCCCTTGTTTGTCGAACACGACCTCCTGGGTATGCCCCGAAGGCGTTCTCAACGTGGCAGAAGCCTTCTCCGGACGGGAAGCAAGGACCTTGGCCTCCATGCTGTCCTCTTCTCCCACGGTATATGCGCTGCATTGGATCATGGGGATGTCCGTCCATTTGGAAATGGCTGCTGGCACCTCATCCATGGATTCCACTACTCCCAGGTGGATTCTCCAGTTTCGAGTCTCACCGGGAGCCAACCTGTCCAACTGCTGCGGATGGCGTGCAGGAAGAGGCCCTTTGTGCAGTAGATCCAGGGTTGCCGTGTAAATGCGGTGGCCCCACTTGACCTCCTTCTCTCCCTCGTACTGGTAGTTGAGGCGGTAGCTTGCCACAGGGTCTTCGCACACCAGTGCCAGGGCATGGCCCTTCGTGGAACCGAAATACCCCCAGCAGTAGTCCTTCTCGCAGCGCAGGAGTGTCGGGAACAGCACCTCGTCCCACTGGGGGTAGCTGATCATCTCGCAATCCACTCCCAGTACAAGGCTCTCGCGCAGGGGAACCACATAGGCATTCTCCTTGTCTGTATTTGTAATGGAGCAGGTAATGAGGAGGTTATCGCTTTTCTGATCATAGCGCATGGCATAGCTTAACGGACCTTTATCCCCCACGAAACCACCTTTCCCGTCGGGTCGTAGTGCCACACCTTCGAAGGAAGGCCCCATTCGGCAACTGTCGCTTCGGAAAGCCACTTCTATACCATTTTCGGAAAAACCGATAAGGTGTCCATCGGAAGGACTTATGGTATAGGACACACTCGATGGAGTACATGCTGCAATGAGCATTACAGCTATGAATAGCCACAAAATTCCCGTCTTCTTACTCATCTTTTGCTTGTTTTTTAGGTTTCGATTGCAAATATACGATTTTTCACAAAGAAGTCCGTAATCTTTCTTAAGATTTTTTTTCGGCCATGGATTTAATGCATTTTTCCGCGTTTTCGAAATAATTCTGTCTTTTATCTTTGATTTTTAAAGAATTTTATTAAAATTTGCAAATTAAATCCGTAATTCATTTACATTCGAGCTTGAATCCATTTTTTGACGAAAATACATTATATAACATATTTCAACTAACATGACTGAAAAAAAACACAAACTTCGCATGTTGCGACAGAATCTCTGCAACAAGATTAAAGGAAAGGTTCTGTGCGTAGCCGTCATGCTGACTTGCACGTCTTCGATGAGCGGCCAAATGCTATTCAGGGACATGAATGCACCGATGCACGACCGCATCCCGGCGAACAGGGAGGCGAGGCCATTGCCGAAGTGCTGTTCGGTGACTGCAACCCCAGCGGAAAGCTTCCCATGACGTTCTACCGGAGCCTTGACGACTTACCACCATTCAACGACTACGACATTACCAAGGGTCGTACCTACCAGTATTTCCAAGGCGAACCTCTCTACCCGTTCGGCTACGGCCTGAGCTATACTCAATTCAAGTATCGCGATCTGTCTATACAGAACAACGACGAGGACATCGAAGTATCGTTTACTGTTCAAAATACCGGCAAGCGGGATGGTGATGAGATATCCCAGGTTTATGTCAAATATCCCGAACAGGAAAACCGTCCCACACCGATCAAGCAGCTGCGTGGCTTCAAACGCACGCACATTGCCAAGGGCAAGGCGGAGAAAGTTGTCATCCGAATCCCCAAGGCAGAATTGCGCCTATGGGATGAAGAGGGCGAGCATTGGAACACTACTCCCAAGGGCCTTTATCAAATTTTCGTCGGCAAATCCTCTGCCGATATACAATTGTCCGGCGATACAACATTGTAGGATTATCCAAGCCGCTCTTTCGGAGCCAAGAACGTTTCTTGGACATCCGGACATAAAAAGAAAACCTTCCTCGTTCTCCAAAGAGTGAGGAAGGTTTCTTTTTGTGCTGTTTGCCTGGAACCGCCTGTCATAACTTCACTTCGGGAGCCTTCGCGCTACCCTCTTCAGCCTTGAAGTTGTCCTTGGTGGCGAAACCGAAAAGGCTGGCGATGATCGTACCGGGGAAACGGCGAATGCCCACATTGTACTCCTGGACAGCGTCGTTGAACTCCGTACGGCTCTTCTGGATGCGGTTTTCCGTACCCTCGAGCTGTGTCTGCAATTCCTGGAAATTCTCGTTGGCCTTCAGCTCCGGGTAGTTCTCGGAAACGGCAATCAGCTTGCCGAGTGCAGCACCTACCTCGCCCTGGGCCTTCTGGTACTCCTGCAGTTGTTCCGGTGTGATGTTGGACGGGTCGATGGTGATGCCGGTGGCCTTGGCACGAGCCTCAACCACCTCCTTGAAGGTATTCTCTTCGTGTTCGGCATACCCCTTTACCACGTTCACCAGGTTGGGAATCAGATCGGCGCGACGCTGATACTGCGCTTCCACGTTCGACCAAGCCTTGCTCACCGTTTCATCCTTACCGACGAATCCGTTGTAGCATTTAATGCCCCATAGCACGATCACAACACCTGCGATCAGAAGAATAGTTCCCTTTTTCATAATGTTTCTTATTTGATTGTTAGTATTCCGTTCTTTTGTATTCAGAAACGACCGGTTGAACCACCGCCACCGAAATGACCGCCACCGAAATGACCGCCCACAGGACCACTATAGCCGCCTCGGCTCATACCACCTCCAAAGCCGCCTCCCACCATACCTCCCAGGACACCGGTACCGTCATCATCAGGATAATCGAAGACGCGCGTCATCTTCTCGCCGCAATTGGAGCAGCGATAGGTTACGAGGAGTTTTCGTCGGCCTCCTTTCATGAACACTTTCTTCGCCACGGCCTTCATCTTACGCTTTCCGCACTTCGGGCATTTCTTGCGACTGGCAAAATATACCAGCGCCACCATACCGGCGGACATACCGCCCATCAGCAGGAGAACCACCAGCAATTCGTCATCCTCCTCTTCCGAATCAATGGCATTCCGGAATGTCTCATCACCGCGTATGTAGCCGTCAATCGCCTTTATGGTGGTCACCATCGCATCGTCCCACCTGCCTTCGCGCAACAGGGGAACCATAATGCGGTTCTGTATCCTGCGACACGTGGCATCGGGCAACACTCCCTCCAATCCGTCCCCTGTCAGGATCGTGTAACTGCGGTCTTCGGTACAGAGCATGACGAAGAGGCCGTTGTCCTTTCCCTTCTGTCCTATCCCGTACTTGTCGGCTATTGCCTGTCCGAACTGGTAAGGGTCGTCGCCCTCGATATGGCCCACCACCACAACCACCGTCTGAATACCGGTTTCCTGCTCCAGGGCATACAGGCGACTGTCGATGGAATCCACGGCCGACTGACCGAGAATGCCCTCCGGATTGTTCACGTATTTCGTCCTGTCCTGCAGATACACCATCGGCAGGTTCTCCGGTGTCCAGTACGTCTGTGCCTGCATGGCCAACAAGGGGGACAGACAGAACAGGGCGCAGAGGATGCACCACAAGCCAAAGTGTCTCTGTCTTTCCTGCTTCATGTCATGTGTAAAGGGTATATTCAGGATTCTTGCACCGATCATTCATTCCATTACCAGATATCCTCGGGGTCGGTGGGGCTGTCATAGACTTCCTTGGGACAAAATTCGAGGTAGTCCTGCAGAAGCACTCGGTCGTTGTAGTCGAGACAGCTCTTGAAACGCAGGTAATACGTCTTGTCGGGATCCATATACTGGCGCACCAGGATGCGTCGCAGCTGGGTGGCACTCTCGCGTGTTATCTGTGTACCACCGCATCCGAAGAGGGCGGGTGCCTTCATGAATCCCTGCTGGCGCAGTTTCTTTTCCACCTCTATGTTATAGTCATCGTCTTCCGTGTCGGCCTCCCATCCCAGGTTGCTGGGGGTAGTGGACACAGGGGTGATGCGTTGCTCGCCGCCCAGCTGCATGTCCAGGGGGATGTCCGTAGGAGGGAGCTTATCCAAATCGTCCCCCCAATATACCTGGGCAATGCCACGGTTGGGGTCGGTGGCCGAGATGTGGAAACGCAGCTCGTAGATACCGGCACGTGGTACGGGTGGCAGACGGTAGGTGATGTCATAGATCTTCCAGGCATATAGCTCGTCACCATAGAATACCGGCCAGTTCTTGCCCACGGCAGCGGCGTAGTAGAAGTTGCCTTCGTCACCGATTGTCAGGTCATCGAAATATTTATATTCGCTCCGGGTGGGGAAATAGCCTTCTTTCACCAGACGGTAGTCGTTGTTCGTCAGTTCGGGGAACAGAGCGCCTATGTCTATACGGATGCGCTGGGTACCCAGGTTATGGCGCGTATCCTCGTCGTAGAGCAAAAACTTGTCGATGGGGTAAAGCATGGCATTGCGCACAATGCCTTCGCCCGACACTTCGTTGGTACCGATGCGGATGCCTTCCTTGTCGGGGTCGCAACTCAGTTCGTGGTAAGTGCCGTGGCGGTCGTTGTCGAGGTTGGGAAAACGGTTGATATAGATGCCGTTGCTCTCCGCGCTCTCGTACAGTTTCATTAACCGGCGATGCCCCATGGTGGTATGGAATTCCGACATGGCCACGGTGGGTTGCTTCATGGCAAGCGAGTAGCCCCTCTCGTTCCCATGCATCACCAGCCGGTCGGTGGCAAGACGCACGGGAAGATAATGGTAAGTGACGAAGCGATGGAGCAGATTATCCTCCGAGGTGTAGTTACGGTCGCGCACGGCATCGGGATAGACGTTACGGCTCACCAGATAGTCAACCACATCGTCCACCGTTATGTCCAGGGCATCCTTCCCCAGCGTCACGCTCCACAGGGAATCCGTCTCGGCAAAACAGGTAAATCCGTAATAGCGATGCTCGGGATAAGAGGCGGATTCACCCGTTGCCTTGAACTCATGATTCAGGTATATCCTCTCGTACTCGTAATCCATCACGGCCTTCAGCGTGTCTATCATCCCCACGGCCTCGGTGAGCATGGCCATGACGTGGAAGCCCTCCTTGCGCCTATCAAGGACATCGGTATAGTAGTCGCCCAGCGAATTGTTGCTCGGAGCCACCACGGCATCCATGGAGTGAATGACTCCGTTAATGGCCAGTATGTTGCGGTTCTTGACGTTTATGGCGCAGTTGTTGATGAGGATGTCGGCGCTGTCGGTACTGTTGTAGTGAACCGTAAGCTTACGGTTGTACATGTTGGAAGTCAGGATTTCGGCATTCTGTATGGTGGGTAAATTCCATGTCTCGAAGGTGAGATCGTCGTCTCCGCTGTCTATGATGCTGTTCAGGACGATTACCTTGCGTATGGAATCCCGTTTCACGCTGTCCGTAAAGGCATCCCAGGAGGGGGCTGTCAGGAAATCTTCCTTGTTGGCCAGCGTGTCGAGGAAGTTGTGCAGGACATCGTTGGTTGGCGCAAAGACGGTATAATGACCGCGTGCACTTATCAGTTGCATGACGGTTGTACTGGAAACCTCGCTCAGGGGAACCACTTTCAGCAAACTGCAGTATTCGCTGTATTCCTCGTGCTTCTGCAGATAACCGGCGATGGATTCATACTGGAAAACGTAACGTGCCTGTTCATCTACATTTTGCGTACAGCAGACAAGGCACATGGCTGCTACCGCCACCCAAAGGGTGTTAAAAAAGCGTTTCTTCATACCGTTTTTATATATTTTGTTGCAAAGTTAGTCATTTTCATGGAATTCTGTACCATTTAGCCCGTTTTTTTCACTTGATTTTTAAACCAAGCAACACTATAAGAAAAGGGACAATCCCCAATCCACGGCTTTCACTGGTCGGGATTGGGGATTGACCGTATTCAGGGGGGGGCCATGTATCGAGGGCAAAACGATGAGTTGAAAACCCTTAATGACCTTAATGACCAATGACCTTAATGACCACACTTCTGAAAGTGGTTTTCATCCACAGGCCTTATCAAGCCCTGCTTGCGCCAGTTTTTCAGCATCTGGCGTACGGAATTGTAGGTACATCCGTTGCCCTTGGCTCCCATCGCCTGCTCGAAGGTAAAGGTGTCCGACAGACGGTCGTAGATAAGGTCGTTCCTGCCGTAACGCTTGCGTTCGCAGATGGTGCCGATGTTTGCATTGGCATTCTCCATCTTCTCGCGGAAGTACATCATATCGTTGTCTATCAGCGATTCAGCCATCACCTCGTATGCATCGAGCATCGCGTCCGTCTGCATCTTTGCAGCCATCTCTTCGACAAGCGAGGGGCGTGTCTTCAGCTGCTTCTCGGCACCTGTCAATCCGTGCTGCCTGATGAGTTTCTCGGCCACGGCACACAGGATGAGGCAAGCCGTCATACGCACAGCCGTACCGTGGTCACGCAGTCGGGCACGAGCTTTCACACGGTCATCGTCCTTCAATGCCTCACGGCGTATGCCCTCAACCCATTGGCGGCTCCGCTCCTCCAGTTTCGGCAAGGTCAGCGTCCCCTTCATCAGCGGCAGCAGGTGGGCAATCTGATAGATGCGTTCGCGCAGCTTGTCCGTCATCAGGTTCGGCTTGTCCTCCAGCGGAGTAAAGGTATTGTCGGGCGTATGGGCAATGATGAAGCGCGAGAGGAGGCCGTCCGTGTAGTTGGAAATCACACGGTAGAGGGCATCAGGCGTACCGCACATGCACACGTTCCACAGCAGATGGTCGATGTGAACGGTCGTGGCATCTGCCGACTTCGCCTCACGGTCATAGCGAGTGCCGTCGTACGACTGACGAAGCATCGTAGAGAAATCGCTCATCGAAGAGCGCCACTTCTGCGCCACGGTATCGGCCTCGGGGGTGAAGGAGAAGGCGTGCTTGCCCTCGGTGTTCGCCAGCCGTTCGGCCAGGTTCGCCACCGTGTTGTTCATCGTCAGGAAGCGGACAGGCAGATGCGGTTCGTCGGGTTGGCTCTTGGCGTTCTTTGCCGCCTTCTTCTTGGCTCTGTACTCCGTTTCCTGCTGATAGTAGAGCTCGTTCTTCATCGACTCTTCCACCATCCAGGCCTCCACCACCTGGTCAAGGTCGCCCTTGCACGAAGCCGCGTCGCCCACCACAAAGGCATGCATGTTCAACTTTGTTTCCTTGCCGTGGACAATCACCTTCACGTCCGTAGCCAATGCCCCGATGGCAGGGCATACAACCGCCAGTACAGGCATTGCCAACTTCGCACCCGTTGCCTTTATGCTGTCGCTGATGCCCTGTGGCAAAGCTGCCTGCGGCAGACGCTTGTAGTAGAACATTTCATCCTCCTGCTCGGCCTCTTCGAGAGCCATCAGGATGTTATCCTGTTCCGAACCAGTCGATGGATTGCGCAGCAGGTCCTTCTTCAGTTCCGTCAGCACGTCACGCAACCGCTTGGGCATCTGTGTGCGCTTCTCGCCCAGGGCCGAGTCGATGCACTTCATCTTCTGGTCGTGGGGGAAGCCGTCGTAGCAGGGAATCACCCTGTCCATCACCTCTCGGTCGAAACCGCAGATGTGGCGCAGGTTCCCCGCCAGCTCGCACGTCAGCACGTCACGGTTCGACTTCACCGGCGTCCTCCCGTCGTTGTAGAGTTCCCACCACTTGTCGATGATAGAAGCGTAGGGGACACCCAGGTAATTAAGATGCTCCGAGGTAGTGCCCTCCTGGCACATTTGGGTGGGTAAGTTCTGAGATCCGAGGGCGTTGCCCCCGGTTACTGACCGCTTCGCTGTAGTGTCTTCCAGACACGTCTTCTGCTCGAAGAGTTCGTCCGAGAGGTGCAACAAATCCTCATCGCTTGCCGTGGTGGTGAAGAACACCCGTGTGATGTCCTTCGCCCCCTTGTCGAACTCCACCCCCAGCAGGTCGCTCGCCCACCGCAGGTTCTCCACCTGCGAAAGCCCTTCCCTGCGCCTGAACACCAGGTGGTAGCCCTCGCCGCGAGCCGACAGCTCCAGCATCAGCAACCCCAGTTCCTCCTTCTTCTCCAGTATGCGCTCCCGTACCTGCTGCATCTGCTCCCCGGCGATGTGGTCAACGTCCATCCCCACCGTGTCCGACGCCCTCGTAGAGCCCTTCAGCGTACCGTCGGCATTCGGCAGACACGAGTAGTTCATCTGCAGCAGCCTCATCTTTGCGCCGTTATTGCCGTTTCTCACCTGATGCACCAAAGCCTTCTGAGCCGACGAATTGCGCAACAGCAGGTATTCCTCTCTTCCCTGAACAGGTCGCATCATCTTCGCCCCGTCCTTATAGTATATGGTATAGCAACTCATTTCTGTCTACAATAATTTTTTGTTTCTTTCGTTATTAAAATAAAGATAATGAATAGTTACGTCTGGAAGACGTTATCTCAGTAACCCCGTACACCGTAACGTAGTGGTGGTGTGCGGGGGGATTAGAACCCCACCGCTACACCTGCGTCTGGAGGACGCTACCTTGTTATCCATTTCCCCGTCTATGCCGTCTTCCCGCTTTGTTACCATTCCGTCGTTGTCTTGCGTGTCTTGATGTACGCCTTCATTTCCTCTGCCTCCTGCTGCAGCAAGTCCTCGATGAGCGTCTTGCCGTACTTCTTCGGGAAACGTAACGTGAAGATTACGGTTGATGCCGACTCCTTGATGTCCCCGTGTGCCGTCGTGAAGAGCCGGCTGTAACGGCTGCCGCTGTTCTGACGGTAATGCTTGAAGTAGCTGGTGCCGTCCCCCTCGGTAATCATGCGCCCTTTCTGCGAGGCGCGCGTACCGCCGTTTACGACCTGCCGTCCCTTCTCGAAGCCGCAGGGAAAGATATTGATGTCTCCGCTGGTGTGGAAGACCGTCTGTGTCTCCATGTTGATGTTCTCAACGAAAATGTTCTGCTTTTTCATAATACTTGAAGTTGAATTCCATCGACTTTTGTCACGACTCGGCAATCAAGCAAGCTTGTTTGCTCTCACTGCTCCAAAAGTTGAATTCGAGAAGAAGACTTCGGGAATGTTGCGCGCTTTACCTAGGAAAATCCTCCTTCTGTGCTTCAACTCAAGTAAATAATGTTAATTGCTCCCCTCGCCTTCAGGAGAGGGGCTTGGGGTTGAGGCTAGCTCATAAGCCTCCTCGATGAGTTCTTTGCTTTCTATGATGCCACTCTCCATGTGCGCCATCGAGCGCACGATCTCCACCAGGTCGTCCCTGTCCTCCCACCCGAGGGCGTGACTTGCGTCGATGCCCGTCGTAGAGCTCACGTAGCGGATGTACGACTGCGTGTTGTTGCCGTCCGAACTGGGTGCCCACTTGGCTATGATCTTGCCGATGGTGTCCTTGCCCTTGGCAATGTAGTTCTTCAGCAGGACGAATGCTGCCCGGTAACCGTACACGCGACGGGTGAACTGCACGAACGCCTTGTCCGTCTGCACCTTGCGCATCCCCTTCCACTTGTCCCTTGAACGACGTATATTCAGCGGATTGTTGTTTCTGATACCTCTTGATGCCATAATGTTTGATTTTTCGTCAGCTCTGTAAGAGCGAAATAATATAGAATAAAGAAATCCGCATTTCAGACCCCATACAAATCCTCCTAATATTGTTGGATTTGCCTCTATATGTAGGGAATTTGCTCTTTCCCCAAGTAATTCAAGGCGTGTTTCCATGCATAGAAAGCCAGAAAACAGTACATGTCAATCGAAAATTTCGCATATATGGTGTGGCTGTTTGCAAAATGTATAGGGTATACCCCCATACATTTTGCAGAAAAACAGGGTTGTATTTACTTGTAGCATGTTGATAATCAACTACTCAAATGATTGATGGCACATGTATTGGGTACGAAATACGGCATTTTTTAATAAATGACGCGTATAGACGCAAAAAAGCCTCACTCCCTAGGGGTGGGAATGAGGCTACATTATAACCGTCTTATAACGGAATTATAACCGCTCGTTATTTTTGTTATTGTTCTCCTTCTTGATCTGTTCCTCTAAACCTTCAAGTAACCTCAAATCTTCCAGGTCAGCCAATTCTGCTTCGTAAGCCTTGCGTTTCGCATCAAAACGAGCATAAACCTTTTTGACGTACGCCTCCATGTCAAAATTTGACACCTTGCCGTTATCAACAAGAATCTTCTGTCCCTGAAATGTAAGTAATGCATTCACGTTCTCGCGCCAAAAGTCAAGAGTGAGATCTTTGCGTTCCTTCACGCGCATCTCGGCTGATTCAAGGAAAATATTTACAAGGCGGTTCAATTTGTCAATCTCATCATCCTGCAGGTAGTTCTTGGCAATGATTATGTCGCCCTTGCGCACAATCTCACCTTTCCATGTGGTCAACCCCATGTTGGGGAGTTCTGCATTGGCACGCTCCACGATAATCTCAGCAGCCGTATGATCGGTAACGGCATAGAGCAATTTGTTCTGCGTCTCGGCAAAGAACATCTGAGTAGCCTTTTCGCGTGCTTCATAGTCACTACTAAGATGGAATAGGTCACGCAACTTCTGGTAGAACCGCTTTTCCGAAGCACGGATGTCACGGATGCGAGCCAACATCTCGTCAAAGTAGTCGGGCCGTCCATCCGGATTCTTCAGACGCTCGTCATCCATTGTAAAGCCCTTTACGAGGTACTCCGTAAGGTGATTGTTTGCCCATTGACGGAACTGAGTACCCCGAACGCCACGCACTCTGAAGCCCACAGCAATAATCATCTGTAGTGAATAGTACATCACATCATACGGCTTACCATCCGAGGCAGTTGTTAAGTATTTCTTAACAACTGAATTTATACCTAACTCATCTTCTTTCAATATTTTAGATATGTGCATATTAACATTCGGCACCGAGGTGGCAAACAAGGTGGCAATTTGTTGCTGATTGAGCCATACGTTGCCATCGCGTGTCATAAGAGCCACGTTCACCTTGCCATCTTTCGAGTGGTACATGATGAACTCGTTTTGCTCCCCAAAGGGTATCATATCTTTTTTTGCCATAGTTGTTATTCTTTATAGCCGTTTCGCATTCTGCACCATTTGTATCTCCGTCTTCAGCTCTTCCAGAGCCTTCTTTAGGCCGTTGGCAACAGGATGTAGGCGTGATAGCTTTGCGTAATCAATGCCGAGAGTGCGTTGTCGTGCCCACATGTCCTTGATGGCAGTCACCTCCTTCTTCGTTCCATACTTCCACAATGAGCGCTCAGCAGAGATTGACTTCGTGAACTTACGTTTGAATGTAGCCATTTCCTCTGGCGTATCAAAATGGAAGAGCCACGGAAACCAACTGATCATCTGATTGGCAAAATTCACATCCGTAAATACGTTTCGACCTGCAATCTCTGCCTCACCGATGGCAATGAGAATGTAGTACCACTCATTCTGTGCCGTCGGTTCTATCTGATTCTCGGAAGCAACAGACAGTTTGTTGTTATCTTCGCCCAGATTGATAAACGAAGCAATAACATTGCGGAGAGCCGTCAAACGGGCATCGGAGTCGAAAAGATTAGTGCGGAAAACGATGTTGTCAAGATGTTCGGTTGGAGTATCACCGGAAGAGTCGCTTGTTTCTTCTTTCTTGATAACAACCTCTCCATTGATTACAATTATATTCTGAGCATTGATAGTAGACCTACTACGAGTATCGTATTCCAATACTTGACGTAAAAGATTATCAATGTTCTCGGTCGTACATTTATAGATGAAGAACGCGCGTAGGTCTTCAACATCAATTTGTCCATCATTAACCATAGCAAGTTTCCGAAAGAAACTGATTACATTGAACTCACTCTTCTCTGCATCAAAACATTTCTCCCATATTTTTGAAATCCATGCCTTGTTGAACTCATTTAGTTCATCCTCTCGTTTATTGCGAAGATAACGCTTTAGTTCCTCATTATCACCAACTACGACTTTTTGATGGAGTTCACGCAAAAAGGAATTACGTTTTCTCTCCCAATCATTGGAAGAAAGGAATCTCATACGAGCTTCATGGTAAAGCTGCTGATAATCGGTTAATATGATGGATGTTGATTCACTCATGAGTTCTTTTGATGCAGTTCAAATTCTTGTTTTAGTTTATACAATTCTGAATTATGGTCGGCAATATCACCCCTATAGTTCTTATAGAACTTTAGAATATGACGGAATTTTTCATTATCTGTTAAATCGTCTATGTGATTAAAATCATTCTTGAAGATTATCGGATACAATTCTTCCCGTTCAGCATCTGTCAGTTCGCTCATTGCCTCGCGCCATTGTTGTGTATAACCAAGGTATTCAAAGAAGAATCTAAACAGCAAAAATGTCTCTGGCATAATAAGCAGTTCCATGTATTCCTCTTCGTTACGTCCAAATGCCTTTTCAAAGAACGAAACGCCACGACCAATCTTTCCCTTGGTCGCATTGAGAATTGCTTGAACTGCACGAATGTATTTTCTGTTCCAATGCTCACCAATGTAATCACGGTCGTGACTATGCTCGTCACGAATGGGATGATACTTCATCGGGAAAGAATAGATACTTACATCAAGTGTCTCACACAAATCAACATTCACGCGTAATCGGTGATAGAGGTCTTGTGGTGTGTCTTTGAAATTATACAGAAGATAATTAGAGAAATCTTTCTTTCCTGCATTAACGCTCATAGTAAGAGCTTTAGTGTATGCTTTCTCTGTCTTTACGTCATCAAACGCAATACGAAGAGGCCTTACAGGGATTCGTGAAAGTAAGTTCACTCGCTCATCATTGAACAAGCGAGCATCAACTCCCTGGTTGAAGTCAATATAGCGTAAGCGACCTTTCTGCTTGGCATATTTTTTCTCAAAGTATAGGGCAAAATCTTTGTATGTTCTTATCAACGCGTCTCTTGTGCAAGTGTTGACGTGAAGTAGACCATTTTCTTCTCTTACTCGGTAAATGAATGTACGGGCTTCTTCATTAAGGCTTCGCATTTCGTTTAGTTCCTTAAGCAACTTCCAGCTTTTCCGAATGTAAGCACGATCATTCATGCCAAGTCGTAGATTACGTATGGCGAGATTATACTGATTGGGTTCAATGTATTTAGCTCCTGGTGTAAAGCCACAAGAACGTATGTCTTCTATTATTTCCGCAAGATTCTCTGATGCAAGAACATTGTTATCCATCAGCAAAAGGTTCTGCTGATCACCGTACAATCGCCTTGTTCGTTCTATACGCTCTTTAAGAGGTAAATAACTCTGATACTGAGGCTCAAGGATAGGTACAGCACAGAATGCGCAATGACGTATGCATCCACGTGTCGAATAACTATAGAATGCACCACTATCAGGGTATTCATAGTCAATCTCATCGAGAATGGAATAGTCAAGCGGTAGCTCATCGATTATGTATGGATTGTCCTCATCAATATCCTTGTATGGAGTATGCAAAGTTCCACAATGAGGTTTAATTCCTGTTGCTGCTTCTATCTCCTTTGGCTGAATTGAAGCCAACACACCACCTATCATCAAGTTTTTCTTGTCTTTTACCAATAGTTTGGCAAATTCAATCGTCTCGATGGTAATGTTCCAATAGAATGTAAAAAGTGTAGTAACGCCTACCCAATCCCATTTGGGATACTTGATGTACTCCTTCTTGTGATAGAAGTTCTTGAAGTGTTCAAGCCAAGGGTAGAGAAGGATGGCATATTCTGAGTCATCCAAGCCAATCTTGTGCAAATCGCTCTTCTTTCTGTATTTTATGAAAGTAGCAATACGGTCAGCACGGAGTTTCCAATTAATCGAAGCATCCAATTGATTGAGTTTTTCGACACAATCATTGGTGATATCATTAATTAGAAATTCCTTCATGTCCCCTTTATAGAACACGACATCATCACCGCGTAGTTTGAAATACGTGGCAAGCTTCATAATTCCTATAGGTGGGAACTTATTCTTGTAGTTTGGCTCTAATAGTAGAACTTTGCGATTCATTTCGTTATCTCCTGTTCGATTTTGTTGATCAAGATTTCCCTAAGTTGGTCATCTGCAATTGCCGTATAGATAGCGCTATAAACCGAATTGATTACTCTTTTTTCTTTTACTCCAAACTTCTTATAGATAGGATTGTCCGTACGTAATTTGGTCTTAGGTTCATCTTCATGAACACTAGTAACAGTATCCGTATTTTCTGGGTGTGAAGAGTTCTGTTGTTGCTTATCTGAATTTGCAGGCGAAGATGTCAACGCCGGCGATGCTGTTTCTAAATTTTGAATCATGAAATCAAGAGGAGATTGAGCTTCCTCAGACTTCTGTTTCATTTGTGCAAATTGACGTTGATACTTTTCTTTATCTTTCTGATATTTAGCAAAGTCTTGTTCGCTTTTAGACTTTTCGAGTTCATTCAAGAATCCCTTTTCTCGCTTTTCATTTATCGCTTTTTGCTTGTTAACAGCAGTCGAGAAATTCTTTGCTGCGCTTCTTAAGTCAGATGCTTGGTTACATAAATCCTTCAATAAAAGGAAGTCCGATGTGACTGTTCTTTCGAAGTTATCTCTAGCTTGACCAGGGCGCAAATAATCTCGTCGAGCATCAGGTTGTAAATCAGAAGCAACGACATTTAGCTCACCATAGAAATACTGCGCGAAACGTTTGTCTCCATCTGCACTAAAAAACTTTCGGCATGTATTCTCATCTCCAACTTGAATATTTTTACATCTCAAACGAATACCATAGGGCAGATTATAGGCTTGTATCTGCCCTTTAAGTTCAGAAATGGAATACCATCCCCAATAGATAAACTCACCATTGTCGTTTTTCTTTTCAAAGAACTTGATATCTGTAACGTCGTAATCACCATCTCTCCTATTCAGAATGCGGGTAGTATAACCTTTGTATATTTGGTCACCATTTACAAATATGTTGTAAGTGTCTAGATGCAATCCATTAGCATTCATGTATTGCTTAATCTTATTGCCGAAAAGGCTAAATCTTGTTGGATAATCAACAGGAGCAATCATACTAAGGTAGTCAGAAATTGTTTCCATGTTGAGTAACTTTTCATCACTCACATTCTCCATGATAACCTTGAAATAGTGACGCGCAGGTTCCTCATCTTTGTATTCATAAGATACACACTGATTAATAACGTCCTGAATCTCACTATCATCACTTTCATCATCAACTATGGTGTTCATTCTCGTGGCATCCCACGTCATGATGGTTCTCATATTTTCACCTTTAGCAGACGTTTCAAATATCAACTTTGAACAATAGCCAAGTCCTCCAAGACGACCAATGCCTCGGAATCCTTTATTCTCTGCCCTCTTTTTAGTGGAGCAACCGACGTCTTCTAGTCGATGTACTTGATCCATGGTGATACCTGTAGCAGAGTCTTCTATTTCAATACGCTTGCCATCTCTGTCTATCCAAATCTGAATATCATAATATCCTGTTTCCTCAAGATTTTGAGCCTTGGCTAAGTCTATTTGGTCTGCTGCATTTTGAACGTACTCACGAAAAATGCAACGACTATCTTCGTACATACTTCGAGTCAATGACTCAATAAGATATTTACCTGTTCTTCCCATGATTATTCGTAGTATTTGTAAATTGGTTTAGGGAACTTAATGTTGAGCATCGAGCGGAATACAGGATTTTGTATAATGTATTCGCCCTGCTTCTGGCGTGTAAGCATCGTCTTATACACAGATGGCACAAAACGGAAATCCTCTTTGGTTATCTCAATAGCGTTAGTACGACCAAATGCTTGCGTTGCGCAGTTGCCCTTCACGCGTTTGTGGATGTCGCTGACAAATTGCTCTGCACCAAACAAAACAATACCAAGAGAACGTCCACGCTCGGTAATGTCAAGAAGTTGACGAAGGATTGGCGAAGACTTGGGAACATCATTTGATGCGTACTTGTTTAACTCATCAATGAAGATGATAATGCGGTCAGGTATCTCTTCGTCCGGGCGATCGCTTGAACCAAGTTTTAGGTTGTAAACGGCACGCATAACGTCACCAAACACGAAGCCCTGAGATTCTTCATCCATCTTGGCCACATCAATAACCATAACATCATTTTTCTGAATCTTTCCGATTTCGTCACGGAGACGAACGCTCCCACTTCCAAGCTGTTCCGTAAACATTTGACGACACTTCTGGAAACTTTTATTGAATAGGCGATAGAATTTGCGCCAACTCATTACAGAGATTTCCTTACCTCCTCTTGATTTGTCAGTTTGAGTTTGATTGTAAAGTGCTTGCTTAAACTCCTCCCAACTTTCGACGCCCTTAAATTCGCCACCATTGGAAATAATAAAGTTGATAATACTCTCTATTGTATCATTAGGATCATCGACATTAGCAAACAGCAAGTCAAGGCATTCTTTGTCCTCATCATTTTCAAACAGATATTTGTATTGGAACGCATTGCCAGCAGACATTCTGTCTTTAATTGTCTGCTCTTTTTCGTAAGTATAGGCTGTAAAATCCTTCGAGTAAGGGTAGAAATACTTAACCTGTTGGAAGGGTTTGAGTTCTAATCCAAGCTTTTCATAAATTGGCTTGATTTCATCCAATTCCTTGACCGGCTTTCCATTCTTGATGTTTACCTTCTCGTTGATTTGGTCAATTTTCAATAGATCTGTACCCTTAACGTTCATCATAATAAATGCTACGGATTCATCTTCGCGCTTACTCATTATGTCTTGGGTTGCCTTCATCAGGAACATTGCATAGCTTGTCTTGGAAGCTAATCCACTTATGCCGCTGATGTTCAGGTGGGCACCTTCAGGCCCAATTAGGAAGTGCGAGTTGAAATACACAGGCAAAGTGACCTGCTTTTTACCTTCATACATTTCCATGTAACCTGCAGGTAGAGGATTCTTAACATCATTCAAACCAAGAGCTTCCATAATTTCGGCTTCGGATGCTAAATATACTTTTCTACCTTCTTGAACCGGAATGAAGATGTTTTGGTCATTACCTACTACTTTACACTTCACGTAATTCATTCCTATGCGCTCTGTGTAAGCGGTTGCCTCAACGTCACCAAAATCACTACTGATGTAACCTGCCAATGCACTTGGTGAATCAGTCATGTGAGAGATTTCTTCAACTACACCAAACGTTTTTGATGGCTCCTTCTTATCTGAAGCCGAAATATGTTCAACCACAACCACATCAAATGGTTTCAGTTTAAGGTCTTTCCTTGTCCAGAAAGTAAATTCTTCTATAGTCGACGGTTGTTTCTCCGTTGCTATTACGCGTCCTATGGTCTCCATTAATATTTGAATTTTAGAAAAGGTTCAAGAAATAATAATCACTTGCAAATCTACTTTTGCAGTAGCATTCTGTCATGTAAACTGGGTACAGATGATTTGCCCATCTTGCATCGTTACCATAACATACAGGATTACGTTCATTGATAACATTTGCGGTAATGGTGTCAATTTCATCAGTTGACAATCCATATTCTGCCTCATGACCTGTCATTAGCATCTTTTCAATTTTTACGATGCCAGAGTAAGGCGTTTCAGTGAATTTCTGATCACGAATGCGGACGTACCAAATGGCGAAAGTTACGTTGCCCCATTCAGGCCCTGGTTTCCACAAGAAAGCAGGTGTACGATGATAGAGCGGCAAACGTGCTATGGCTCCTGCATTGCTTTGGTCTTTTTGGTCACGCATAAGATTCGGGTTGAATTTTTTTGAAACACCGATAACGTGACGATAATTGTTACGAATACGAGCCAGCTCCTTAAAGTCACCCGTTTTCATAGGCTTATATTGGATAGAACCATCTTTTATCAGGTAACTATCTTGATTTAATAGATGCTTGCTCATTAGGTAAGAGACAATTCTCTTCTCGCACTCAATCATCTCATCCTGAATACGGGCGATACCTTTGTTTTCAAGAGTTTCACGTCCTTCTAACTTTGTTTGGTAATAGAGTACTTTTTCCAAGTGGACATTGCCAGCTTGGAGTTTTGGGTCTGCCTTGATCTTGTCGCAGAGGTTGCGGAAGAATACGTTATGGTCAATTCCCTCGCCATTAGCTTTCACAGGAAGACAAAGAACACTATACGATTCCTCTTCCACTTTGTGGAATCCAACAAAATGTCCTTCGTCATCCATATCACGACCACAACAAGCCACTGATATTTGTCCACCTACTATTGGGTAAACTTTCTTGTCGTACTGAATATCGTCAAGTTTATAAACCTTGCGTGACCCATCAAGGAAATACTTGAAAAGAGGAGGTCCTTGCATGCAAAGTCTTGCACGTTGGCTTATATCCCGTGGTGCAGGGCTCTTAACTTCCTCGGCATATTCCTTCAGATTGATGTATTTATCCTCCTCGGTTTCATACTCAATAGCAGGCATATTGCCATCATCGTAGCAACGCTTGAACGACGTAAAAGCACGGCCATCTGTAGCTTTTTCTATGTATTCGAGTATTTTTCCCATTGCTTTGATACTTGGTTTAAGCAGCTATTAACTTGTTTTCGATGGCGTGTTGCTTTGGCACGCAAATCAGCACACCGATGTTCTGTAACAGGAACATAACATCATCCTCCGTTGCCCATCCATCAAGATCTGCAAATTCATCCTTGATGAACCAATGTCCCTTCTGGTAAACCTCCACGCTCGATGCATCATCGAAGTATGCAAGGAGTTCTTCTCGGTTCTCCTTCTCTGCCTCATTGGCAACCTCCACAAGATTGCCGAAAGCCTGAAAGACCACCTCATTCTGCTTGACGTACTCGCGGAGCGTCTGTTTGTCTATGGTCGTATTCCTCATTTTATTATACATCATTTTTCGCCCACAAATTTACAAAAGTTTTTTGAGAATCTCTGATTGTGGGGGATAAATTTTCGGGGAAAAACAACAATTCCTTGTTCGGTTTCGGGCATGTTTTCGGGCGAAAAAGGACGGGAAAATGAGAGGGAAAAGGGGCGTTTTGGGGGTGTTTTCCGTGCTTCCCCGATGGCCGGTCATTAAGGGTTAAATCATATTGCATTGATACACAGTGTGATGCAAAGATTTATGGTCATCGGGTCATCGGGTCATTAACGTTTTCGGGTGCAAAATAGTGCCACTATAGAATAATATATAAATATATTATTTCTATAGTGAGCCGGAAAAGAGTGAAAATCCTTCTTGACCTTAATGACCAATGACCTTAATGACCACGGCAATGTTGATGTGATGATTGGATGATGTGATGATTGGATGATGGACGATTATCGTTTCATCGCTCATCGTTAATCGTTCATCGTCTCATGTGGTCACGAAGGTCATTGGTCATTAAGGTCATTAAGGGTTTCCACTTCCAATTAGCTGGGATTATGCCGTAAAACATACTGCCATAAAAAAATTTGAAAAAATGAAAAAAAATCGGCCAGGCTATTGCATATTCAAAATAAATGTCGTATCTTTGCATTGCTTTTATGAGAAAGCAACGCAAGTCTTGCACCTGCGATTCAAGGGGTATCCGGAGCCCTGGAGAATGGTGATTTTTGTTGCCTCGCGATGTAACAATTGCCGCATCACGAGAAAGAAAAAAAACTGAAAAACTATGGCAATAAAAGTAAAGGCTATCGAGCGCAACATCTCGTTCAACAGCGAGTCGGAGAAGTGGGCATACGTGCTGCAGGCTGACCTGTACAACCGTCTGTCGGAGAAGAAGGTGATTGCC
>JAZLIY010000055.1:0-10077 GCA_045617645.1 Bacteroidaceae bacterium
AACGCAAGGAGGCACGCCCATTCCTGAGTATCATCGAACCATTCCGCGATAAGGATAAATGGACCTGCCTTTCGGAGGTGGATGCTCTGCGCCTGAAAGAGATAGGCTGTTTGATTCCTTGTGATAAAGACGATGAGGAAGGAAAGAAGTTTGATGTGGTAATGCTCCATCTGATGCTTGCCCATATTGACAGCACGGTGAGAGTTGGTCAGTTCCGTCAGGTTGTGGTCAACGTTGCTGCATTGCTACAGAAGAAAGGTACTGTTCCTGCTGTTATGGCTCGAATAGATACCATCAAGTTGGTGCAGACGCAACAGTTCTGGGACAACGAATCGCTGGATGCTTTGGAGAAGGTGCGCTTAGACCTTCGTGACCTGATACAACTGTTGAAGGAACAACGTAAGACCAAGAAATTTGTCATTGACATTGAGGATGAGTATAAGACCGTTGACGGTGATGTGGATGTGGTTATCCAGACAACCTATAAACAGCGTGTCATCGACTACCTCGCTTCGCATAGCGACAATGCCACACTCCGTAAGATTCAGAACTTTGAGCAGCTGACATCAGCCGACTTCGCAGAATTGGAGCGAATCTTCTTTGAGGAATTAGGTACAAGAGACGAATACAATGAATTGGCTGAAGGTCATCCTTACAAATCAAATGTGGCAGCCTTCATCCGTGTCATCAATGGTATTGACCGCAAGAAGGCACTCGCCATCTATCAGAACTTCATCGAAGGCAACAACCTGACATCCGAACAGGAACGCTATCTGAAGAACATCCTCGACTATGTCAGTGTGAATGGTGACATCGAAACAAGGAACTTCACAGAATACCCTCTCAAAACCCTCAACTGGCGAGCCACCTTCGGCAAACACTTCGTCAATCTGAAGGACTTCGTAAAGCAGATTCATCAAGTAATATCGGCAACGGCATAAAAGTCAAAGCAATTATGAAAATACTTATATTCGACACAGAGACAGGAGGTATTAATCCGTACTCAAATGACATACTCCAGTTGTCATATCAAATAATTGATGGTGAGACATTTCATATTGTCCGAGAAGCAAACTATTACTTCCCGTGGCCAGAAGATAAATGTCGTGTGCAATGGGAAGCCATTCAGGTCAATGGCTTGACCGAGGAGTTTCTTGCGACCCAGGATTTGTACGACAGACATGAGGTGCTAAATGATTTCATAGACAAGCTGATGGAGTGCGACCTGTGTGTCGCTCACAATGGCGACTTTGATAAAGGTTTCATCAATGCTACCGCAAGGCGAGAAGGAATCTCCCCCTTTGAATGGCCATCAATGATTGACACGATGAAAACAACAACTAATTTGTGTCGATTGCCGTCACGAGGAGGAAGATGTGGCTATAAATGGCCAAAGCTTATTGAATTGGCAGAATGTCTAAGAATCAATACTGATGACATAAACCTACATGACTCATCTGCGGACGTAGAGTTGACAAAACGTTGCTTTCTTTATTTGCTCGAAAAGAAGTTTTACAGAATATAGAGAATCTAAAGGAACACCACAAGAAGCATTCCTATGTGTCCATTTCCGGACACTGACCGTCCGTTTTTGGACGGTCGGATTTCACCGAGCAACTGATTCTTAACACCTTACGCTTTTGGCATAGTTTTTGTAACTTAATATGCATATTGCATTGAGCTATAAAAACACATATAATGTAAGATGGAGAACGACAATCAGACAATGGACAGGGAGATTCCCATGTCCGAGCAGAGGAAAAAGAAACTGAGGAAGGGAGCGTATGCACTGGCCGTGACGGGTGCTGTAGCTCTGCTGGTGACGTGGACCGGCAATATGCTGGCACCCAAGGTGGACTGCCGGATGCTGATGGTGGACACCGTAAGCCGTGGTACCATAGAAGTGAGCATTTCCGCCGGAGGCAAGGTGGTTCCGGCCTTCGAGGAAGCCATCATCACGCCCATCGGCACGAAGGTGCTGGAGGTGTATGCCCACAGCGGAGACTCGGTGGACGAAGGGACGCCGTTGCTGAAACTGGACCTGCAGAGTGCACAGACGGAATACGAGAAACAGCTCTTCGAACGGGAGGTGAAGCGCGAGGAGATACGACAGACCCAGACCAAGAATGCCACAAGCCTGAAAGAGAAGAAGATGCAGATAGAGCTGGCGGAGATGCAACTGGCAGAGCAAAAGATGCAGCTGCAAAACGAGCGATACCTGGACAGCATAGGTTCCGGCACCACGGAACGGGTAAGGGAGTGCGAACTGGCCGTGAAAAAGGCGGAGCTGGCATTGAAGAAGGAACAACAACTATACAAGGACGAAGAGGAATTGCAGGATGCCAGCCGAAGAGTGCAACAGCTGAACATGCAAAGTTTCGAGAAGAGTCTGGACGAGACCATGCGCAAGCTGGACGGCGCACGCATACGATCGCCTCGCAAGGCCACCCTGACCTACATCTATTCGGAAGTGGGTATGCAGATAGGTGCCGGCACGAAGGTGGCCGTGGTGAGCGACCTGAGTCACTTCAAGGTGGAATGCAACGTGGCGGATATTTACAGCGACCAGGTGATGGCTGGCGGCAAAGTGATGGTGAAGATAGGACGCGAGAGGCTGACAGGAAGCATCCTGAGCGTAACACCCCTGAGCGAAGGCGGACAGATTCAGTTCACCGTAACGCTGGACAACCCGAGTCACCCGAAACTGCACTCGGGACTGAAAGCGGACGTGTATGTCTATACGAGCATCCGTCAGGATGTCCTGCGCCTGAGGAATGCCTCCTACTATTCGGGCAAAGGTGAATATACGCTCTTTGTCTTTAACGAAGAAGGGAACCTGGTAGCACGCAAGGTGAAAATGGGCGAATGCAACTTCGACTACGTAGAGGTGCTGGACGGACTGTACGAGGGCGACCGCGTGGTGGTGAACGACATGGGAGAATTCAAGGGAAAAGAGAGGCTGGAAGTGAAACAGCAGAAGAAATAAGGCAGAATTAAAAAAAATGTTGTAACTTTACAACCTCGAAAACAGGAAAGAGAATGGAAACAGGACATACGCTACTGGTCGTGGACGATGACATCTCCATCCAACGGACTCTGCGACTGATACTGGAACGCAACGGATACACGGTACTTACGGCCGGTGGGAGACAGGAGGCCATGCACACGCTGAAAGAGCACTCCGGCATCGGGCTCATACTGATGGACATGAACTACGGGCTACAGACCGACGGGGAGGAAGGACTGGTGCTGCTGAAGTCGGTGAAGACACTGTGCCCCAGTACTCCGGTCATCCTGATGACAGCCTGGGGAAGCATCGACCTGGCTGTACGAGGTATGCGCAACGGAGCCTTTGACTTCCTGACGAAGCCCTGGGACAACGGGGTGCTGATGGAACGGGTGAAACTGGCCATCGAACTGTCGCGCCCCATTCCCCAACAGGCCAACGACAATCCGTCTGCCACCTCGGTGAAGGTGGGCGACTCGTTCGTCGTGGGACAATCGGCAACTCTGCGGAACACGCTGGAAACCGTACGGCACATAGCGGGTACAAATGCTCCGGTTCTCATAACGGGAGAGAGCGGTACGGGCAAGGAACTCATCGCACAGGCGGTTCACGAATGGTCGCTGCGCAGTCAGAAACCATTTGTCAAGGTGAACCTGGGCGGCATCTCATCGTCGTTGTTCGAGAGCGAGATGTTCGGTCATGCCAAGGGCTCGTTCACAGGAGCGATAGCCGACCGCAAGGGACGCTTCGAGATGGCAGAGGGAGGAACCATTTTCCTGGACGAGATAGGCGACCTGGAACCAGCCAGTCAGGTAAAACTGCTGCGTGTCCTTCAAGACCACACCTACGAGGTACTGGGAGACAGCAAGACCCGCAAGGCCGATGTACGCATCATCTGCGCCACCAACGCTCCGCTGAAGGAGATGGTCCGCCAACATACGTTCCGCGAAGACCTCTACTACCGCATCAACCTGGTACACCTGCACCTGCCGCCCTTGCGCCAACGCCCCGAGGACATCCCGTTGCTGGTGCGACATTTCAGCTCGATGCCCGTGGCAGAGGAGGCTATGCGGTATTTGCAGACACTACCCTTCTCCGGCAACATCCGGGAACTGAAGAACCTGGTGGAACGTACCCAACTGATGGCGAGCGGGGAGGTACTGACGACGGATGATTTCCGACAGAACAGCAATGCCCTGTCTGCCGGCTCACCGACAATCGGTCCGGAGTCGGCTCCTATGACATTGGAGGAACTGGAAAAACAGGCCATACAGTCGGCCATAACCAAGCACGGGGGCAACCTGTCTATGGTGGCCAAGGAACTGGGTATCAGCCGTGGGGCACTGTACCGCAAGATTGAGAAACACGGATTGGGATGAGAATAGCACACCTATTTCTAATCTTCGCCCTGCTTCTGCTGGGCATAGGTATCGCCATCATGGTGTTTACCTACGAGAAACACCCTACCCTCTTCTATCTGTCCGAAGGGGGTACCGTCTTGTTGGAGTGCGGTCTGGCTGTCCTCTACCACTATACCGTACGACCGCTACACGCCATAGAGGGAGGTATCAGGCTTATGCGTCAGCACGATAACATGTCGCGACTGCACAGCACAGGCGGACCAGACACGGACGAGCTGGTGGAGATGTTCAATGCCATGCTGAGCCAGCAGGTCGTATCGGCCGAAAAGACCGCTTACGAGAAGGTCATCCGTATGATAGCCCACGAGGTGAACAACAGCGTGGCAGCCATCACACCTCAGCTGGATGAGCAGGACGAGGCAGTACGCCAGCGGCTGATGTCGCTATCGCAGTTCGTGTCACGCTTTGCCTCCGTTGCCAAGGTTCCCCACCCGAGCCTGTGGCTGGAAGACCTGAACGAGGTTGTAGAGAGCTGTCGCCCTCTGTTGGAGAACCTATGCAGGGAGCAAGGGGTGAAGCTGGACATACAGACGACCGACGAGGCCGCTCCCGTGCGTATGGACAGCGTACTGTTCCAGCAGGTACTGGTGAACATCGTGAAGAACGCCATGGAGAGTTGTTGCGCCAGGGCACACGAACTGAACGACACCGACTACCAGGGAACGGTGAGCATAGAGGTAAAGGGGACAACATTGACGGTTACGGACAATGGTACGGGCATCCATCACGAGGTGGCAACCCGCCTGTTCTCGCCCTTCTTCTCTACCAAGCCAGGTGGCCAGGGTATCGGCCTGATGCTGGTGAACGAGATTCTGAAGCACCACAACTGCCGTTTCTCTTTGGCTACCGACAAGGACGGCCTGACACATTTCATCATCTCCTTCTAGACTTATCCCTGAAAATCCTTTATATTTATAATGTGTCCGTTTTCGGACACCACACTGTCCACATACGGACAGCGCACCACTTATGTCTCCACTGGTATTCAATAAGTTATGAGTTTGGCACGGACTTTGTAACAATATAAGAGGATAATGACCGGCAAAAAGCTAAAAACATAAACAAAAACATAACATTTACAACAATGAAAGCAATTCAGCTGAAAGAGATCAACAAGATCTATCGCACGGACGAAGTAGAGACACAGGCCTTGTGCAACGTGAACCTGAGTGTAGAGGACGGCGAGTTCCTCAGTATTATGGGACCTTCCGGATGCGGGAAATCAACCCTGCTGAACGTGATGGGACTCTTGGACAATCCCACATCGGGCAGTATAGAACTGTACGGAGAACCCGTGAACCTGCAACTGTCGGACAGCAAGATGGCAGCCCTGCGTAATATGACCCTGGGATTCGTATTCCAGTCCTTCCACCTGATCAACACGCTGAACGTCCTGGACAACGTACAGCTGCCGCTCATCTACCGTGGTGTACCAGCACGCAAGCGCATAGCCGCAGCCAAGGAAGTCATTGAACGGGTGGGACTGTCGCACCGACTGAGACATACGCCTATGCAACTGTCCGGCGGTCAGTGCCAACGTGTGGCCATAGCACGTGCCATCATCGGCAACCCGAAAGTCATCCTGGCGGACGAACCTACGGGTAACCTGGATTCACGCATGGGTGCCGAGATCATGGACATCCTGCAACGCCTGAACCGCGAGGACCATCGTACCATTGTCATGGTTACACACAACGAGCAACAAGCCCTACTTACGGATCGTATCGTCAGAATGCTGGACGGCAGAGTACAAAGTGAAGACTAAATCCCTACTTTCCATCCTGCTGATCACGGCCTCGGCACATACGACGGCCATGACACTGACCTTGTCCGAATGCATACAGCGGGCCAGAAGCCAGAGCGTGGAAGCCGCCACGGCACTGAACACACTCCGCTCAGCCTACTGGGACTATCGGACCTACAAGGCCAACCTGTTGCCAGAAATGTCGTTCAGCGCCACAGCACCGGCCTACAACAAGCGTTACAGCACCTACCAGCGCGAGGACGGTTCCTATACCTACGTGCGGAACGATTATCTGGAAAGCAGCGGCACATTGTCCATGAGCCAGCGAATATGGGCCACGGGCGGAACGCTGTCCCTGACCTCCTCGCTGGACTACCTGCATCAGTTCGGTTCGTTCAGTTCATCTGCCAACTCCTTCATGACACAGCCGGTGGCACTGAGCCTGAGCCAACCGCTCTTCGGAGTGAACAGTACGAAGTGGAACAGGCGCATACAACCGGTCCGCTACCGCGAGGCAAAGGCCAACTACCTGATAGCTACAGAACATGTGGCCATGACTGCCATCCAGCACTTCTTCGATCTGTTGCTGGCTCGCGAACAGGTGGCCACGGCCCAGCAGAACCTTCACAACACGGAGAAACTATACGAGGTGGCATTGGCCAAAAGGCAGATGGGAAAAATCAGCGAGAACGATGTCAGGCAGATGAAACTGAACCTGTTGCAGGCACAATCCACCCTGACGAACAACGAGAGTACGGCGAAGGTACGCCTCTTCAACCTGCAATCCTTTCTGGGAACGGAGGAGGATATCGAGCTGTCGGCTCCCGAGGAGACGCCCAACGTGGAACTGCGCTACGAGGAGGTCCTGACCTATGCCCTGGAGAACAACTCTCACGCACTGAACCTGCGTCGCCGACAACTGGAAGCGGACTACAACGTGGCCACAGCCAAGGCCAACCAGCGTAGCGTAACATTGAGCGCACAGGTGGGATTCACCGCCACCGACCCCCGACTGGGGGAGACCTACCGCAACCTGCGCGACAAGCAGGTGGTGCAGGTGGGCTTGTCGCTACCCATACTGGACTGGGGGAAACGCAAGGGACAGGTACGTATGGCAGAGTCTAACCGGGAACTGGTAAAGGACAGGCTGAAACAGGAGGCACAGGAATTCCGCCAGAACGTGTTCGTACTGACGGAGCAGTTCAACAACCAACGGCAACAGCTGATGGTGGCCATCGAGGCCGACACCATAGCCAACCTGCGCTATGAGGCCAGCACCGAGACGTTCCGCATTGGCAACATCTCCATCCTGGACCTGAACGACGCACAGAGCAGCAAGGACAACGCCCGCTACAAGAAACTGAACGAGCTATACCGCTACTGGTACTATTACTACCAGATACGCTCGCTCACCCTGTGGGACTTTGCCGAGAATCATAACATAGACGCAGATTTTGAAAATATCGTACAATGAATATCAGGCAAACATTCAACACCATCCGGCAGGAGAAGCTCTTCTCCACCATCTACATCGTGGGAACGGCACTGGGCATCACCTCCACCATGATACTGAGCCTCATCTACTACATCAACCTGGCGGACATCAGCCAAGAGCCGTACCGAAGCCGGACGCTCTATATCGATGAAGTGGAGTCCTACACCTACGACAACCCAGACAAACACTTCTTTTCACAACTCTTATGCGAAGACATGGAGACATACATCTATCCGCTGAAGGATGCGGAGATTGTATGCGGAACGATGTCCGACATCGAATATTATAATCTCATGACCATAGACACACCGCACGGTAAGAAGCGAGTCAGGCAAATCAAGACCGATCCGAACTTTTTCCGCATCTATCCCTATACATTCATCAGCGGAAAGTCCTTTACCTGGGAAGACCTGCATACGAACTCGAACATGGCCGTGATAACGGATCATCTGGCAGAAACGCTCTTCGGAAAGGGTGTGGATGCCATAGGCAAGGAGGTGAAAACAGTTAGTAATGTTTTTCTTAACGAATATACATACCGAGTGTGCGGTGTGGTTAAGAGGAGTAGCAGCCTACTACCCAGAAGCTATGCGGAAATATTCACACCTTATCATTATGTCGCGCACTTTGACGGAGAAATTCCTCACTTTGGATCAATCCAAGCCACAATCGTGGCAAAAGACCGTACCAGCATGGGCCGGATAAAAAAGGAATTACAGGAAGTACAACGGAAATGGAACGTGGCAAAACCCACGGATAGCAATGGCCGTCCCTTCACCTTCATCTTTGCCGACAGGAATGTCATCAGCCATATCAGGGCTACCCTGGCTTCGCTATCCGGAACCTACAAGCGATTTGGGAATACGGACTATATTCAGGAAAACAAGGCAACCCTGCGCCTGTTGCTGCTCGTCTTCCTCATCCTGCTCATTGTACCTTCCATCAACCTGTGCGGCATGGTGTCCAGCCGTATGGAGGAACGTATGGCAGAGATGGGCATCAGGAAAAGCTTCGGTGCCAGCCGTGGTACGCTCTTCCGCCAGATACTGTCGGAGAACCTGACCCTAACCCTCTGTGGTGGCATCCTGGGCTTGCTGCTCAGCTGGATGGCATTAGGCATAGGACGTGTGTGGCTGTTCAGCTTGTTCATGAATCCCGTGGTGGTACGCGATTGTCCCGACCTGACAAGCGGTATGCTCTTTGCGCCCATCGTGTTCCTGGCAGCCTTCCTGCTGTGTTGCATACTGAACCTGCTGGCGGCATTGATACCGACCTGGTGGAACCTGAGAAAACCGATTGTGGAATCTATGATGAGAGAAAAATAAACAGCCCACGCACCGGGTGCTAAAAAGAGAGATTGAGTATGAAAAAGATATTGAGAAACCTATGGAACCACCGCGGACAGAACATCTGGCTGTTCCTGGAACTGGTTGTTGTGAGTATAGTGGCCTGGGTAGTACTGGATCCCGTCATCGTATGCCGATACCTGAACCGGCAGTCCAACGGTTTCGATGCCGACCGACTGGTATTCCTCGAAGCTACTTTGCCATACAAAATGGAATACAGAGAGAAAGCCACTGATATAAGGCCGAAGATTTTGACACATGCAAAAATGTTGCTCCACCGTCTGGAAGGCGTGGAGCACGTCTATACGGTTGCCGACGATTCTGATCCTTTTGGAAGAACAACGAAAAATAATACTCACAGAAAAGCCATTTATACCATTGTACTTGACAATGATACGATTAACTTACAGACATTCCAGCTTGACAAATACGTTGGTCTGGAATTCTTCGACACCTACGGCATACGGGCGATTGAAGGAAACGTGTCGGAGGACAGCCTGAAAGCAAATTCTCCCAGCCACTCCATCATTCTATCCAAAAGTACGGCCATGGGACTTTTCGGCAGAACAGACGTAGTGGGAAAGAGCATCAACATGTTGCACAAGTCAAGAAAGGGTGACAGACAATATCCCCTCAGGGTTCAGGCCGTGGTGGAAGATGCCAAGGCGAACCCATACAACGGAAACCCCTGCTATACTTATACCTTTTCCTATCAAAATTTTGAGTACACTTTATGGTTCATGTTACGGTTAAAGGAGGGCGTATCTATGACAAAGTTTTTAGAGGACAACAGCAAGTTGTTCTCCCAAAGCAACATCAATGACGAAAACATAAGCTTCTGCGGAGCTGAACCGTTCCGCAACAAGATGGACATAGACCGGGATTCCAGCCTGACGGAAAAGAAATACCGCATGAACCTGCTTCTGTCTTCGTTCTTCCTGATAAGCGTGTGTCTGGGCACCATAGGAGCCTTCTGGAAACAGATGCAACGCCGAACGGGAGAGGTGGGCATCATGAGGGCGTTCGGAGCCACACGCCCACGGGTGATGCGTATGTTCCTGCAA
>JAZLIY010000056.1:0-2328 GCA_045617645.1 Bacteroidaceae bacterium
GAAGGACAAGCTCACGAAGTTCGACGGGCATACAATTACTTACGATGCCATAGGCAACCCGCTGAACGACGGCACTTGGACGTACACCTGGCAGGCCGGACGGCAGCTCAAGAGCATGAGTAAGGTTGAAGGCGGCGACACCATTATGATGGAGTTCACCTACAACCATGCCGGACTCAGAACGAAGAAGGTCAAGAAGGTCAACGGCACCGTCGCCGAGACTACCGAGTACATCCTCAACGGCAAGAATGTGGTGGAGCTGATCCATACGAACCATGCGACAAGCGTAACGAACAGGCTGCATTTCTTCTACGACACCCAAGACAAGCAGGCTATGGTGGAGTTCAACGGCGCCAAGTACAGTTACGCCTACAACCTGCAGGGTGATGTGGTCGGCATCGTTGACAGTACGGGCAATCTGGTGGTAGAATACAGCTACGATGCATGGGGTAAGCCGATAAGCACCACTGCAAACAGTACCTTGACAACTCAATTGGCTGAACTAAATCCCTTTAGATACAGAGCGTATGTTTGGGATGAGGAAACGGAACTGTACTACCATAGAAGTCGGTATTATGCTCTGGAAATAGGTAGATTCTTGAGCTTTGATTTTTTTAGTTTTTGTCCGAGAGACTTTGAACAAGAAAGTGGTATTATATGTACAAACAGTTTTGCTTACTGTGAAAACAATGCTGTAAACAGAGTAGACTCAGACGGTGGTTGGTGGAAATCGCTAAAGAAAGCTCTTAAGCAAGTGGCAGTTGTTGCACTATGCGTTGCGGTTATTGCAGTTGTCTCTGTAGCAACTGGAGGATCAGGCACATTAGCGTTAGCTGCAGGATATACGGCTGCCCAAGGAATAGCAGTGGCTGAAAGTATTGCTATAGCGTCAGCGGCTGTTTCCGCTACTGCTTACTTCGCTTCTAAAGATCGTCCACGTTCGAACCAAGTTCAAAACAAACAGTATAGAGAGGTCATGAAAAGGCTTGGAATACAAAGAACAGATCCAATGTGGCGTATAATACATGATGCTATTCATAAAAAAGGATTCGTTGGTGGTTTCAGTGAATTGTATAAGTTTGCTGAAGCCCTATATAAGCAAATAAAAGGAAAGTGATTAAATAATGAACACCCAATACATAATGCGTTTGTTGAAGGATGAAATGAACGGACTAAATCTCGCAAATATATATCACATAGTTGATTTGATTGGATTCTGTTTTAATAAACAGACGAAGAATGTACAAGACGCAGCAGAATTCGAATACATTTTAACTACTCAATGCTTTGTTAGAGCTGTCTATCATGATGAGCTGTTGTTATGTTCAAGTGACATATATCTGCAGGATTCGCATCATAGTACGGAACTTCACGATAATAATGATCGATCGTACTTTGATGAAAAAGTCCTAGAATTCTTATATAGGTTTCCATCAAGTACATTATGTGGATTTGAAATAAGCCCTTATACAAGCGATCTGGAATTAAAGTTCTCCAATGGATTAATCATTCAAATCAATCAAGATACCACAGAAAGCGATGTGGAAATGTGGCGAGTTATGAAGAAAAACAGACTGCCTGATATAATTCGTACAACCAGTGGCTGGGAATTGACTGAGGGTTATCCGTTGTCATCGTGGAGTTGTAATCGAACCATACATCATTAAAAACAGGTATTATCAAAGGAAGACAAATTCAAAAAAAGCCGCTTCTACAGCAATGTGGGAGCGCTTTTTTTGCCAGTGAGCGCAGCGTGACCAAACGCGCGGCTTACGCAACGCAGTATGGCTATGTACAGGGCGCGGCGGCATACGGTTCGAACGCCACTACGCCGCTCATTAACGCCATTACCCAGGGCAGCGGTGCGAACGCGCTGAACTTCAGCTACACCTACGACAGTCGTGGCAATATTACCAGCGAGACCAGGAACGGCGTGACGACTACTTACGAGTACGACGCGCTGGGACAGCTCATTCGGGTCAACGATCCCTATGATACTATCTAAACCCGTCATTTTGATCTACTTTATCTCCGGTTGCGCCAGCAAGCGAATATAAATTAAGCTCCAAGCGTAAGCTTGGAGCGTTTGTTTCCGGCATTTTCCTAATCTCCCGGGCCGTTGCCAGCCAAGTACCTTCGGCGTTAAGAGGCTTAACTTCTGTGTTCGGTATGGGTACAGGTGGAACCCTCTTGCCATCAACACCGGAATATGTGACTTCTTGCGAAGTTCTTTGCAAATGAGAAGCGACTGATTTTCATCAATCGCTTCATTGGTTTCCGGCGGCTTCCTACTCTCCCGGACCGTTGCCAGTCAAGTACCATCGGCGT
>JAZLIY010000057.1:0-14057 GCA_045617645.1 Bacteroidaceae bacterium
ATCGCTGAACTCAAAGATCAAATGCTTCCGAGCACAAGTGAAAGGAGTCAGAGACATACCATTCTTCATGTATCGTTTGGCAACAGTTTTGGGTTAGCATCCGTACACCCTCCCCACAGGGTTTGTCGGTTGCGCCATAATTTTGCGGTAACAAATTACATTAAAAAACAAAATGAATGGAATCCACAATGAGAAGAGTCATTACAGATATTTTGATTATAGTTTTTACATGCACCATGATGCAATGTGAAGAACCTGGAGTATTATATACAAGAAAAGCACAGATTTTGTTGGTTAATAAGACTGGTGAAAACATCTACCCGTTCATTAATTGCTACTACAAGGAAGAAAATGACATTTTTCCTCAATATTGGTGGGATATCACCATTATACACCCCAATGATACGGCATGTTTGAATCCCTATATATTGGAGTTAGAAGAATATGGCGGTTTATGCAAGATGTACATTCTTGGACAAACAACATTCGATAAATATTCCCAGAAAGAAATTATTGAGAATTGCGTTTATGACAAGGTTTATACCTTCGATTATGAGGACTTCGAGAAGAACGAATTTACTATTTCTATCACTTATACAGGAGAATAAACACCATGAGGACCATTAGGAACATAGTTTTTTGGAACATCATTCTATTATTGATTCCGTGTATGTGGAGCTGCGAAGATGAAGATGATGATCGATACAGCTCCAGTTACGACAGACATATAAGGGTACAGTTCATCAACGAGGCAGACGAAAACGTCTATTTAGCCCACCACGCACATAGTTCGAAAGACTTGGTTATGTCCGACCCTCTAAACTGGGGATTGAGAAACATGATACATCCAGGCGACAGCGTGACAATCTATGATAATGAATATAATCTTAATTACTACCATATTATCGTATGGAAGCAAAGTACGATGGACCGTTATACGAGGGAGGAAATCAGGGAAAAAGCCATCTATGACATGAGGTATGTGCTTCCTTTCTTGGAAATAAAGAACGATGATAAACATGCGCTGAAACAGATTATCTATACCGAGGAGTAGTTGATAACCCTAAAGGACATTTACAGCACTCCATGCAAGTAGCTGCACCCAACACCCCCTCTCTTATAACAAATAACAAATAACAATAAGAAAATAGTGTACACACTCCCATGGATGTGCAATCTTGTTTACTTGGAGAGATAAGGTTTATTTCTATATTCTTTATTTTTTCAAGTAAAGCTAGGTCCACTAAGGTTATTCCGCCTCCTCCGAATTGAGTGTGCGAGCCGTTTCATGATCAATCGTAGCTGTTGAAGTGCTTGATTTCCTTCTTTTCCAGGCTTTGCAGGAATTCCTTGCAGATTCTGTTTGCTTCCGCCACTTGTCGCTCATCGGTTTCATTGCAATGTGCTACAACGGGGTTGTTGAACCATTGCATCAGGTCTGCTTTCCTGCAATTGATGCATTGTACGAATCCTATATTGTTTTTGTCTTTTACCGGCATAGTTGTGCTGTATTTGTTTTCCTGTACAAAGATATTCTTTTTTTGATAGCTTTAAGGCCTTTATAGGTGAAATTTTTTATAAAATTCCTGTTTTTAGACCTTTTATGTGGATTTTTATGCTTAATTTTGCAACCGTTATGATTCTGAATATTGTTTTTCTTATCGTAGGTATGGCTCTCGTCCTGTGGGGAGCCGACAGGTTTACGGATGGTGCCAGTGCCGTGGCACGCAGATGGCATGTGAGTGAATTGGTCATTGGCTTGACTGTCGTATCTATGGGTACAAGCTTGCCTGAGTTTATTGTCAGTTTCTTCAGCACTCTGCGTGGCAGTTCCGATATGAGTGCCGGAAATATTTTAGGCAGCAATATTTTTAATACGTTGTTCATCGTAGGTGCATCTGCCATGATGATGCGACTTCCCGTTTCTGGTACATTACTGAAACGCGATATTCCCATCTGTCTGGTGGTCTCTCTTTTATTGTTGGGCCTATGTCTAGACGGAAACCTGTCCAGATTGGAGGGATTCATTCTATGTGTCGTGTTCTGCCTCTACCTGGCCTATACCTATTATATAGGGGTACATGAGAGAGGTGCATTGGATATGCAAGAGGACAAAACGCCTGTATGGAAAATCCTGTTGCTCTTGATTGTCGGCATTGGGTGTCTTGTAGGCGGTGGACAACTGATGGTGAATAATGCCGTGGAACTGGCCCGTATGTGGGGCGTGAGTGAAAGTGTCATCGGCCTGACTATCCTGGCTGCCGGAACCAGTTTGCCCGAACTGGCAACGAGTGTCGTAGCTGCAAAGAAGGGTAGTGACGGCCTGGCTTTGGGAAATGTCGTAGGCAGCAATATATTCAACGTAGCATTTGTCTTGGGTACATGTAGTGCCGTCCGCTCCATGGAAATTAATCAGATTTCCATAATGGATTGGTGTGCATTTATCGGTAGCGTTGTGCTGTTGTGGCTGACGGCATCCACCGGAAAGACGCTGAACAAGTGGGAGGGTGCTTTCCTGATGGTTGCCTATCTGTGCTATCTGGGCCTGCTGATTACTTCACCTTCATTGTAAATTCAGAAGGTATCTTGACCAGCTTTTTCCCTTTTACACGTTTTACTACCTGCTGACCCTCGAATTTCATGATCCAGGTGGTGTCGGTATTCTGAATCAGGTGTATCGTCTGGTTTTCGCTTCCTAAGTCATTCCCGACCTTGACTGTTGCCTCACGGTCGCTTTGGATCTTGAATCCGGTTACGTACCAAACTCCGTAGATATTTCCTGCCATAAAGCCGTTCATGGGGCCGAACATTTCCAATCCAGGGACGGAAATACTCTCTTCGTACAGGTCGAGGTTCAGGTCAATTTTTTCCTTGGGACACGTAAGGCAAACCTTCCATGGTTTGTCTGCATTTACGCATAGAAACGAACAAGTTAGAAAGACGGAGAGTAGAATTTTCTTCATTTTTGCCTATATTTTTGTGCAAATATACCTCTTTTCTGCGACGAAATGAATCATTAAGAGGTTAATTTTTCCCATTTCCTTTCAAAATTAGCAAATTCGGTGTAAATTTGCGCACGAAAATTTAACGACATTTCTGCAAGATGAAGGATAACGCGCTGATTCCTGATTTTATTTTTGAAAGCAGTTGGGAGGTTTGTAACAAGGTGGGTGGTATCTACACCGTATTGTCGACACGTGCAAAGACGATGCAGTCTTTCATGAAAGGAAATCTCATTTTCATAGGTCCCGATGTATGGAAAGGCAAGGAAAATCCTTTGTTTCAGGAAGACGAGGAATTATGGGCTGATTGGAGAAAGCAGTCATCCCAGAAAGGCTTGCTGGTAAGGTGCGGAAAATGGAACATTCCCGGTAATCCCTATGCCGTCCTCGTGAATTTTGAATCCTATTATCCCATCTGCAATGATATCTTTGCGGCAGCATGGAATGATTTTGGCGTGGATAGCCTGCACGGATATGGCGATTATCACGAAGCCAGCATGTTCTCTTTTGCGGCAGGCCTTGTAGTGGAGAGCTACTACCACTATTACCTGAAAGATACGAAGAATGTCGTTTATCAGGCACATGAATGGATGACAGGACTTGGTGCCCTGTATCTGCGCAAGAATCTGCCTCAGATAGCCACGATCTTTACTACCCACGCCACCACGATAGGTCGAAGCATAGCCGGCAACCAGAAACCCCTGTACGATTATCTGTGGGCCTACAACGGTACCCAGATGTCCAAGGAACTGAATGTAGAAGCCAAGCACAGTATTGAGCGTCAGACGGCTCACAATGTGGATTGCTTTACCACGGTGAGTGATGTAACAGCCCGTGAATGTCAGGAATTGTTGGACAAGCCCTGCGATGTGGTGCTGATGAACGGATTTGAAGCCGATTTCGTGCCCAACAGCAAAGAATTTGATGCAAAGAGGGCCGAGGCCAGGAAACGTATCCTGAAAGTGGCGAATGCCTTGACTGGATGTGAATATCCCGACGATACAATCATTGTGGCTACAAGTGGTCGATATGAGTTCAAGAACAAGGGTATTGACGTGTTCCTGGAATCCATGAACCGTAGCCGTTTCGATGAAACATTGAATCGTCAGGTATTGGCTTTGGTTCAGGTACCGGCATGGGTGGGTGAACCCAGAGCAGACCTTCAGGAAAGACTGGCATCAGAAACCGTTTTCAGCGAGGCACTTCCTTTCCCTGTCCATACGCATCAACAGTTCAATTTCAATGACGATAATGTACTGAATACCCTGAGACGTTTTGACATGATGAACAGGCCTGAGGACAGAGTGCATCTGATTTTTGTGCCTTGCTATCTGAATGGAACGGACGGCATTTTCAATATGAACTACTACGACCTGTTGATAGGTGATGATCTGGCCGTCTATCCCAGTTATTATGAACCTTGGGGCTATACACCGTTGGAGGCCGTTGCTTTCCATGTGCCATGTGTCACCACTACTTTGTCGGGTTTTGGTGAGTGGGTAAATCATGAGGTAGGGAAGCAGAGCCAGATAAAGGATGGGGTAGAGGTAATCTTCCGCAACGACTATAATTATTCAGATGTGGCAGATGCCATCAGTCGTGTCCTCTCGGAATTTTCAGCCATGAAGGCAGATGAAGTGACTGAGGTGAGGAAAAAGGCCTTCGCCTTGTCAGAAAAAGCCCTGTGGAAACATTTTATTGCTCAATACAAAAAAGCATACAATGTGGCAATCCACAATATGCAGAATAGAATAAACAAGAAGTGAATCAAAAGGTAAAATATTTAAATTATTAATTTATGAAGATTAAAGCATGTAATGCCAACGAACCGTCCTGGAAACCAGTGACTGTAAAGAGTAGCATTCCAGCAGAACTTGGACGTTTGGAAGAACTGGCTCACAATATGTGGTGGGCCTGGAATCATGATGCAAGAAGCCTGTTCCGCCATTTGGATGAAAAATTGTTTGATGAATGCGGACAGAATCCTGTCTTGTTGCTTGAACGTATCAGCTATGAAAAAATGGAAAAACTGGCACACGACAAATACATCCTGCAAAAGATGGATGATGTGTATGCCCGGTTCCGTGAATATATGGATGTTGAGCCCAACAAGGAAAGAGCAAGCGTAGCCTATTTTTGTATGGAATACGGTATCTCACCGGTACTGAAAATCTATTCCGGTGGTCTCGGCATTCTGGCTGGCGACTATCTGAAAGAGGCCAGCGACAGCAATGTGGATATGTGTGCTGTCGGTTTCCTGTATCGCTACGGCTACTTTACCCAGACACTGAGCATGGATGGTCAGCAGATAGCCAACTACGAGGCACAAAATTTCGGAAGCCTGCCCATTGAACAGCAGATGGACGAGAACGGTCAACCTTTGGTAATCGATGTTCCTTATATGGATTATTTTGTTCATGCATACGTTTGGCGCGTGAATGTTGGCCGTATTAAACTCTATCTGTTGGATACCGACAATGACATGAATTCCGAGTTTGACCGTTCCATTACACATGCCCTGTATGGTGGTGACTGGGAAAACCGTCTGAAACAGGAAATCCTGTTGGGTATTGGTGGTGTCCTGACATTGAAGAGACTTGGAATAAAGAAGGATATCTATCATTGCAACGAAGGTCATGCTGCCCTGTGCAATGTACAGCGTCTGATTGACTATGTAAAGGAGGGTATGGGCTTTACCCAGGCATTGGAACTGGTTCGTGCATCTTCTCTCTACACTGTTCATACACCTGTACCTGCCGGACATGACTATTTCGACGAAGGTCTGTTCGGTAAATACATGAGTGGCTACCCACAATTGCTGGGCATCTCTTGGGACGAGTTCATCGGTATGGGCCGAATGAATCCCGATGATCATGGCGAACGTTTCTGCATGAGTACTTTCGCTTGCAATACATCACAGGAGGTCAATGGTGTAAGTTGGCTACATGGTGAGGTCAGCAAGAAGATGTTCTCTGGTATCTGGAAAGGCTATTATCCAGAAGAAAGTCATGTTGGTTATGTGACGAATGGTGTTCATTTCCCCACATGGTGTGCTAATGAATGGCGCAAACTGTACAGACGTCATTTCGATGAGAGTCATTTGTCCGACCAGAGTAACCAGAGCATCTGGGAAAACATCTATAAGGTTAGCGACCAGGAAATCTGGGAAACCCGTATGGAGCTGAAAAACAAACTGGTTGACTATATCCGTGAGCAGTTCCGCGACCGCTGGCTGAAGAATCAGGGCGATCCCTCACGTGTAGTTTCCTTGATGGATAAGATCAATCCCAATGCCTTGCTGATAGGCTTCGGTCGTCGTTTTGCTACCTATAAGCGCGCTCATTTGCTCTTTACCGATTTGGAACGTCTGTCCAGAATCGTCAACAACCCCAACTACCCAGTACAGTTCCTTTACACAGGTAAGGCTCATCCCGCAGATGGTGCTGGTCAGGGTTTGATCAAACGTATCTATGAAATCAGTCAGCGTCCAGAGTTTCTGGGTAAAATCATCTTCCTGGAGAACTACGATATGCAACTGGCTCGCCGTCTGGTAAGTGGTGTGGATATCTGGATGAATACGCCTACACGTCCATTGGAAGCCAGTGGCACGAGTGGTGAAAAGGCCTTGATGAATGGTGTTGTCAATCTGTCCGTATTGGATGGCTGGTGGCTGGAAGGCTATCGCGAGGGAGCCGGATGGGCTCTGACAGAGAAGCGTACTTACCAGAATCAGGAGCATCAGGATCAGTTGGATGCAGCCACCATATACAGCCTTCTGGAAAATGAAATCATGCCTTTGTATTATGCACGCAACATTCATGGTTATAGTTCTGGCTGGATCAAGGTCATCAAGAACAGCATAGCACAGATTGCACCTCATTATACCATGAAGCGTCAGTTGGACGACTATTACAGCAAGTTCTATAACAAGCTGCGTGACAGAAGTAATGAACTGGAAGCTGACGGTAATCGTCTGGCAGCAGAAATTGCACAGTGGAAAGAGCATGTAGCTGAATGTTGGGATAATATCAATGTTGTTAGAATCGACAAGAACGACGAAGAGACAAATGGCAATATTGAGGCTGGTCGTATGTACACAACACGTGTTGTTCTGGATGAAGCAGGCTTGGACAATGCAGTAGGTCTCGAACTGGTCAGCATGATAACAGACAAGGAAGGCAACGACCGCATCTACAATGTCGTTCCCTTTGAGATGGTTGGAAAAGAAGATGGTAATTTCGTCTTTGAAGGAAAGCATAATCTGGACAATGCAGGAAGCTTCAAGATTTGTTTCCGTATGTATCCTAAAAATGAGAATTTGCCCCATCGTCAGGATTTCTGTTACGTTAAATGGTTGGCATACTAGAATAATTGAATTTTTCATATTAAAAAGAGTCTCACATCTTCGGTGTGGGACTTTTTTTTTCGCCAACAATTAAATTATGTTTAAATTTTAGGTCTATTCTGCATTTTTGATATGCAATTTTTGCCTTTTTCTATAAAAAATTATAAATTTGTAGCGAATATGTAAAATTTTGGTGCAAAATAGCTAAATAGATGTCTGAATCTAAAAGAAAAAAATATGTTTTAACAGCTTTGGCTGCGTTTGTGGTTGGTGGATCATGTGTTCTCGTCGCCGACCATTTTTATGAGAAAAGTTCTGAGACCGAGTCGTGTATGTCATGCCATGTGCATCCCGATGCAGAGGCACGCTGGAAACAATCTGTTCATTACAACAACGAAAGTGGTACAATGACAGATTGTGCAGCTTGTCATTTGCCCAAAGAGAATACTTTCAGACATTTTACTGCCAAGGCAAGGATGGGAATGAAAGACCTTTGGTCGTATTGGACAAAGAAACCAGAGGAGATGGATTTCGAGAGCAAGAAAGACATGGAATATGCCGTAAAGATTGTTTTTAACGAGTCTTGCAAGAAATGCCATGTAAATTTGTTCCCCCAGGGATTGAGCGACGATGGTGTTTCTGCCCACCTCTATTATGACAAGAACGAAGAAGAACTGGATTTACAGTGTATAAGTTGCCATTTAGATGCCGGTCACTACATGCCCAATTACAAGCATGAAAAAATGTCAGCTGCCCCCATCGATACCAATGCAGTTGCATTCGATAGTGCTACTGTTGTAACGGAATTCAAGAACTTTACCGAGCAGATTCCTTCTACCAACACCACAATCAGTATGGTGGCTGTTCCTGGCGGTACGTTCAAGATGGGTAGCAAGAAGGGTGATTCATTCAGCAAAGAAGACGAGTACCCACAGCATACCGTAACGGTATCTCCTTTCTTCATGGGTGAGATAGAGGTTACCTGGGATCAGTATTGGTCTTTCTATGCGCAGACAATGTCTGAAGGTCGTACACCACCAGAGAAAATCTATGCCAACAATACACGTTCTGACATTGATGCCGTATCTGGTCCTACACCTCCATTCGGCTCACCCGACCAGGGTTGGGGCTTTGGCTCACGTCCAGCCATCACGATGACCCACTATGGTGCAGAGACATTCTGCCAGTGGCTTTCTCTCAAGACTGGAAAGAAATATCGTCTGCCGACAGAGGCAGAATGGGAATATGCAGCCAGAGGCGGTTCAGAAGATCCCTATTTCTTTGAAGGTAAACCCAGCAAATATACCAATGATGGTTTCATGAAGCAATTGTTCGGTATCGATACCACAACGATCAACAGATATGTTGTTTACTGCAACAACAGCAAGAACCGTACCCAGGAGCCCAACAAGGTAGCTCCCAATGCTTTTGGCTTGAAGAACATGCTGGGTAACGTATATGAATATTGTGCCGATTGGTATGCAGAAGATGCCTATGCCAATGTGCCCGATGGTGCTGTCGATCCCAAAGGTCCTGCTTCCGGTGAACATTATGTTATCCGAGGTGGTTGCTTCAGCGATGATGCAGTCAATCTGCGTTGTGCAGCACGTGCCCGTTCCAATTATGAGAAATGGTTGAAGACAGACCCCCAGGATCCAAAGAGTATCTGGTGGCTTTCAGACTTCAAGGGAATTGGTTTCCGTGTTGTCTGTGAGGTACCGGAAGGTGTGAATGCAAAATAATAAACTTATATATTAACAACAATTTTTTTATTAATTTAATTATGGAAGAGAAAACATTGAACAGAAGGCAATTCCTGACTGGCGGTGCTATGTTGGGTACTGCAGCTGTTTTGGCTCCAGCATTGCTGACCAGTTGTAACGGTGCTGCCGAAACAAAGAACAAACCTTTGCGTGCAGAAGGTGAATATTATGTTCCCGATTTGATGGATAAGGCTATCGAAGGCCGTGAACTGAAAGCTGGTTTGATTGGTTGTGGGGGCCGTGGTAAGGGTGCTATCAACAACTTGCTGGATGCAGCCGATGGTATCAAGGTAACTGCTTTGGGTGATGTATTCCAGGATAAGGTTGACGATGTTCGTAACCAGTTGAAGAATGATCGTCAGCAGGATGTTCCTGCCGAGAATTGCTTTGTTGGTTTCGATGCATTCCAGAAGGTAATTGATTCTGGCGTTGATATGGTTGTAGTTGCTACTCCTCCATTGTTCCGTCCTTATCATTTCCAGTATGCAGTAGAAAAGGGTGTTCACTCTTTCCTGGAGAAACCCATCTGTGTAGATGCAAAGGGTTATCGTACCATCATGGCAGCTGCCAAGCAGGCAGAGGCAAAGGGCCTGAGTGTTGTTACCGGTACTCAGCGTCATCACCAGCGTTGCTATGTTGAAGCATTCAAACTGATCCAGCAGGGTATCATCGGTGAAATCACTGGTGGTAATGTATATTGGAACCAGTCAATGCTTTGGTACAGAGAGCGTCAGCCAGAGTGGACTGACATGGAATGGAACATCCGCGACTGGGTTAACTGGAAGTGGCTGAGTGGTGACCATATCGTTGAGCAGCACGTTCACAATATCGATGTATTCCTGTGGATGACAGGTTTGAAGCCTGTTAGTGCAGTTTCTATGGGTGCTCGTCATCGTCGTATCACTGGTGACCAGTTTGATATGTTCAGCACTGACTTCACCATGGAGAATGGAATCCACCTGCACAGTATGTGCCGTCAGATTGATGGATGTGCCAGCAACGTAAGCGAATTCATCCAGGGTGCCAAGGGTAGCTGGAACAGCGCAACCAATGAAATCAAGGATCTGGAAGGCAACGTAATCTGGAAGTATGACGATGAAGCAGCTGGTCAGCAGTTTGCACAGCACGATCCATACGTACTGGAGCATGTTGATTGGGTTAACCATATCCGCAAGGGTGAGGCCCACGATGAAGCTTCTCTTACAGCTGATTCTTGTCTTGCAGCCATCATGGCCCGTGAATCTGCTTACACAGGTAATGCTACATCATGGGACGAGGTAATGCAGTTGCCTATGGACTTCATGCCTGAGAAACTGGAACTCGGTCCGTTGGATCTGGCTTCTTTCACTGTTCCTGTTCCTGGTCAGGGCAAGTAATTACCTAATTTAAATAAGTTTATATGAAAAGACGTAATTTTATTTTAGGTTCTCTTTCTGGAGTTGCAGCCGCTTCCGTAGCTTCAGTGCCCATCCTTAGTTCATGTGCACCAGCAGAGAAGCCCAAGAACACCACTCCCCTCAATATTTCATTGCAGGAAGGTGTTTGCATCGGTGAAAACTTGCAGGAAAAGCTTGATTTCATGGAGGCCAATGGTGTAACTGGTCTTGAAGTAGGTGGAAGAGGTCTTTCTGGTCGCGTTGATGAGATCAATAAGGCATTGGAAGGCCGTAATGTCAAGATTACAGCTATCTGTGCTGGTTTCGATGGATTCATCCTGGCAGAAGACCCAGAAGTTAAGGCTCAGTTCGACAATAGCATGCGCGACATCATCGCAGCAGCCGGTAAGATAGGTTCCTGTGGTGTTATCATGGTACCTGCCTTCAATGGTCAGGAACCCTGCAAGCCTCACAACATGGATACCCGCAACTATCTGTGCGAGCAATTGCATGAATTAGGCGAATTTGCCAAATCTTGTGGTACAACCGTTATCCTGGAACCCCTGAACAGGGCTGAATGTTTCTATATGAGACTTGTTTCTGATGCAGCAGCTATTGCCCGTGACAGTGACAGCGAAGGTGTTAAGTGTATGGGTGACTTCTGGCATATGAAGGAAGAAACCTCCGACTATGCAGCCTTTATGTCAGCTGGTACCAAGTATCTGCAACATGTTCATGTAGCCAGTCGTGGTAAGCGCAGGATGCCTGGTGAAGACGGCGAACTGGATAATTACGTCGATGGTATGCGTGCCCTGAAAGAGATGGGTTATGCAGGCCATATCAGTTTTGAGTGTGGTTGTGATGGTGACCGTGCTGTTGTGTTGCCTGCTGCACTTGATTTGCTTCGTTCACAATGGGAACAGGCCTAGGTCAGTTTCCTTCTATACTTGCACGCTGTGTCATCCTACCTTTGGTTGGCACAGCGTTGCAGTTTATCTTTGGGGACATCCCCAATGAATGGTTACAATACCCATTCAGCGTTATTGCAGCCATCTATTACATATATCTTCTTGTTCTTCTTTTCTATTTGAAGAAGACACAACCTTTTGTCCTGTCTCAATCAGACACCCCTCATTGTACGGCATTCCTCCTGATTATCGTTTTCATGACCTTGATTATGGGCTTGACGGGAGTACGTTTCTATCATTCATGGCCCTTTGTCCTGACCTTGCTGCATTTCATGACCATAACAGGTTTCCGTACCATTGCAGAGTTCTCTCATTTCCGACATTCCCGCAAGTCTGCCTTGATAGCCCACCTGGGCATCTTCCTGCTCTTGGTAGCAGCCATCTTTGGCAATGCAGACAAACGCTATATTACAGTCAATGCATCATTGGATGAAGAGGTAAACATAGGGTTGGATAAACAGCTCAACGTGCAACGATTGCCTTTTCTGGTTAAACTACATAAATTTGAACTTGACGAGTACCCTTCAGAGATTATGACACCTGAGGGATGCACATGGGACTCTACAAGTCATTTCGACAATGCCATACCCCAGGAAGGCGGAACATTCAAGGAAATGCTACACGTTGGAGCAGCCCCAGCCACCTATGTGAAAGCCATCTATCAGGGTAAGTCCTATGAAGGATGGGTCAGTTGTGGCAGTTTTGTCTTTCCTCCCTCCTACATAGCCCTTCCGGATTCCAACTACATCTATATGTCCCGTCCTCAGGCCCGCTCTTATTCATCTGTTGTTTCCGTGTTGCATACCGATGGTACCCGAACCAGACAGACCATCCAGGTCAATCATCCCATGCGAGTCGGTTCCTGGTTCATCTATCAGAAAAGTTATCATGTAGAACAGGGTAAATGGAGCGATGTCAGTATTCTGGAATGTGTCAGGGACGGTTGGTATCCTCTTTCCTGCATATCCCTGTGGCTGCTTATGCTTTCGGCTGTGGTAGCCGTACTGGAAGTCCGTATCCTAAACAAGAAAATTTCCGAGTGATGCAAACATTATACCTTGTCCTGTCCATTCTGTCCATCCTGTTGTGGGGCATAGCCATCTTCATGGCCTATAAAGGAAAGAATACCAAGTCTGTAACAACGGTGTATGTATTAGGTAGCATCGTATATTTTATCTATATAGGCTGGTTGTGGCACGAAACAGGTCGTCCTCCCTTGCGCACCATGGGAGAAATACGACTGTGGTACACCTTCTTCCTGTCTGTTACGGGCTTGGTTCTGTATGCCCGTGTTCGTTACAACTGGCTATTGATAGTCAGTACTTTATTGTCGGTAATGTTCATCTGCATCAGCCTTCTCAAACCGGAGCTATTCGACAAGACCCTGCCTCCAGCCTTGCAAAGTGTATGGTTCGTACCCCATGTTACGGTCTATATGTTCTCCTATTCCATCTTGAGCATTGCCACCGTCTTTGCAGCCTATATCCTGAAGAAGAGTACAGGTACGCCCCTCCTGGCCAAGGAACAGAATGTGTGCCATATTCTGGTTCGAATAGGGTGGTCCTTGCTTACGGCAGGCATGGTCATGGGCTCTCTGTGGGCCAAGGAAGCCTGGGGCGACTACTGGTCGTGGGACCCCAAGGAAACCTGGGCAGTAGCCACCTGGATGATGTATCTGGTTTACATACACAACTGCACGAGGGTGAAGAACTGGAAAGTCCTTTTCCTGATACTCCTGGCAGCATTCCTTATGCTGCAAATGTGCTGGTATGGAGTTAATTACCTGCCATCCTCTAAAGGAAGCATTCATACATACTCCTGAGAGTAGAAACAAAAAAAGGTGCAAGCAATTTGCACCTCTTTTGTATCAATCATCTGATCTGTGTCAGAGTCCTAATGTCTCTTTAATCTTGGCTTCCAGCTCTTCGCCACGCAGTCCTATGGCCAGGATGGTACCCTGCTGATTGATCAGGAAGGTACATGGAATACTCTGGACGCCATATTTCTCCATCATCTGATTTTCCCAACCGTTCAGCTCACTGCCTTGTGGCCAGGTCATGTTCAGCCGGTCTATGGCATTCTGCCAATCCTCCCTCTCATTGTCGAAAGAGATGCCCACAATCTCCAATCCGGCCTCGTGATAGTTGGCATAGATATTCACCAGATTTGGCATTTCAGCCATGCAGGGACCACACCAGCTGGCCCAACAATCGACCAAGGTCAGTTTGTTGTTGTCGATGAATTGACTCAGCTTAATCGTTTCGGGTGCTTTCAGGGCAGGAATGGTAATGTCCAGATATTGAGCTCCTTCCTCAGCCACGAATGTCTGATTTCCCTCTACGTTCTCCACATTGGCCTCCTCTGTGGCTTCCTGCGACTTTCCATTCTTGTTGGCACAGGAACAAAGTAGGGTAGAGGCCGCAATCAGACAAGCCAGATTTCTTGTAACCTTCATATTAGATAAAATGATTATCCGCAAAGAGGTGACGAGTTATAAGGCCTGTGCTTGAAGATTGGCTTGTATGCGACAGCTGCGACAACCAAGCGATCAAAGGTTCTGTCACCAAAATACATTCTATTGAACTTGTAGCAAAACTCGTCCA